>JANOAY010000036.1:0-4139 GCA_031411375.1 Pedosphaera sp.
GACTATTTAATCATCAGCACCACCATCGAGGAGGACTTGCGGCGGATGCTGGCCATTGTGGACGCGGAGAAGATGCGGCAGTGCCGGGCGCAGGCGCCGGATTTTTAAGCGAGCATTTTTCGTAGGAGACGAGGTAACGAGTCTCTGATCAAAACAAAGTGCGGGAGCAAAATTAGTTAGAGACTCCTCACGTCGTCTCCTACGAGACGGTGTGTTAGGCTGGCCGCCAGACGGACAAGAACATGAACGCAGCGAAAAACATCGTGCTCGGCGTGACCGGCTCCATCGCCGCGCACAAGGCCGTGGACCTCGCGAGCCAGCTCACGAAGGACGGCTTCAGCGTCCACGTCGCCATGACGGCGGACGCGCAGAAGTTCATCACCCCGCTGCCGTTCAAGACCATGTCGCGGCATCCGGTCGTGACGGATCTTTACGATGAGGAGGAAGGCTGGAAGCCCGCGCACATCGAACTCGCGGACAATGCTGACTTGCTGCTCATCGCGCCCGCCACGGCGAACTTGATCGCCAAGCTCGCGCACGGTCTCACCGACGACGCGCTCACTTGCATCGCGCTCGCATTGAAGCCGACGGCCAAAGTCCTGATCGCCCCCGCGATGAACGGCAAGATGTGGCAGCACCCCGCCACGCAGCGGAACGTCGCCACGCTCAAGGCGCGCGGCGTGGAATTCATCGGCCCCGACGAAGGGCTGCTCTCCTGCGGCTACGAAGGCGTGGGCCGCCTGATGCCGGTCGAGAAGATCGTGGAGCGCGCGCGCGTCTTGCTGAATTCACCGGGCTGAACCACGCTGGCTCATGCGTTTCCCCCGGAGAACTTTCGAGCAACTGCGGGAACTGCTCCGCCCGCTGCCGCCGGATCCGGCGGACGAGCTGTTCCGCCTCCGTTCCGTCGAGCGCGACGTGATCCTGCCGATCAAGGTGCTCTACCTCGGCGTGCTGATTTACTACTTCTATTTCACCTCGTGGTCTTCGGATCAGGCCACGGCCATGCAGGTCGCGCAGACGCTGACGGTGAAATTCTTCGGCCTCTATCTCGCGCTGAACATCGCGCTCGCAATTTATTTGCTGAAAGCGAAACGGCTCTCGCTGGTCTGGGGGCGGCGGCTGATCTTCGTGATGAGCGTGCTCGACTCGCTGTTCCTGGGCGCGCTGACCGTGATCACGAGCGGGTTCAACAGCGTGCTCTACTGGCTCTTCCCCGGACTCATCATTCGGAACGCGGCCAGCTTCCCCATCGCGCGCGTGCAGGTCATTCTGAACCTCCTGCTGGTCTGCGTGTTCGTGTGCGCCGGCATGGTGAATTCGGCCGTGGACACGCACGACAACTTGCAGCTCCGCGAGGAACTCCGCAAAGGAACGGAGAGCCGGACCGAGGCCGATCCGGAAGCCGAACCGGTGGTGCTGCGGGTCGCGGTGCTGTTGCTGATGATGGGCGCGTGCTGGGGCTTGCAACTGCTCTTCAGCAAGGCGCGCGCGGCGGAGGAGGAAGCGCGCGAGTTCGTGGCGCGGCAGGAACAGTTGCGCGCGGCGGGCCGGCTCGCGGCGGAAATCGCGCACCAGATCAAAAACCCGCTCGGCATCATCAACAACGCCGCCTTCGTCCTCCAGCGCAGCGTGGCGGCGAACAAGCCGGTGCCGCTGGAGCAGCTCGACATCATCCGCGAGGAGGTCGCGCGCTCCGACCGCATCATCACCGAGCTGATGGGCTACGCGCAGCTCGCCGAGGGCACGGTCGAGCGCTTGAACGTGACGGCGGAACTGAACCGCGCCATCAACGACGTCTTCCCCTCCGGCATGTATCGCACCATTCAAATCACGACGACCTACGACGAGCCATTGCCCGCACTGCTCATGCAGCGAAAACATTTCTCCGAGATTGTCGTGAACCTGCTCCAGAACGCGCGCGAAGTGCTCGCGAACGGCGGGCAGATCGAAGTCAGCGCCGAGTCCCGCGACGACATTGTTTTCATCACCATCAGCGACAACGGCCCGGGCATTCCGCCGGACCAGACGGAGAAAATTTTCTCGCCCTACTTCAGCACGAAGGAAAAGGGGACCGGCCTCGGTCTCGCCATCGTGCGGCACAACGCGGAGATTTACGCTGGCAGCGTGAGCGTGGAATCCAAGCTTGGACAGGGCGCGCGCTTCCTCCTACAGTTGCCCACCCGGACGTTCATGAAAATTCGACAATGACCTCGCCACTGCCCCCGTTGCTCGTCGTGGATGACGAGCACAACATGCGCCTTTCGCTCCGCTCCATCCTGGGCGAGGAAGGCTACGTGGTGAAGGCCGCCGAGTCTGCCGAGGAGGCGCTCAAGCTGCTGGAACGCGAGAAGTTTTTCATGGCCATCACCGACTTCCGCATGGGCGGGATGAACGGCGGCGAATTCTTGACGCGCTGCCGTGAACGCTGGCCCGCCATGCCGGTGCTGATGATCACCGCGCACGCCACGCCCAAGCTCGCCGCCGAGGCAATCAAGGCCGGCGCGTTCGACTACCTGCCCAAGCCCTGCGAGCCGGAGGAATTGATCAACGCCGTGGCGCGCTGCGCCGAGCGGCACCGGTTGCTCCAGGAGAACGCCGCGCTCCGCGCCAATCGCCGCGAGGTCAACCAGCTCGACGACATCATCGGCGATTCGCCGCGCGTGCGGGAGTTACGCGAACTCATTCGTACCGTCGCGCCGTCGCACGCCACCGTGCTCATTCTCGGCGAGAGCGGCACGGGCAAGGAACTCGTCGCGGGCGCGGTGCATTCGCTCAGCGACCGGCGCAGCGCGCCTTACGTGCGGATCAATTGCGCGGCCATTCCTGAAACGCTACTGGAGAGCGAACTGTTCGGCCACGAGAAGGGTGCTTTCACCGGCGCGGTCAAACAAAAGACCGGGCGCGTCGAGGAGGCGGACGGCGGCACGATTTTTCTCGATGAGATCGGCGACATGAGCCGCCCGTTGCAGGCCAAGCTGCTGCGCTTCCTCGAAGACGGCAGCTTCACGCGCGTGGGCGGCAATGACGAGTTGCGCGTCAACGTGCGGCTACTCGCCGCCACGAACCGCGACATCGTGGAGGCGATTCGCGAGCATCAGTTCCGCGAGGATCTGTTTCACCGCCTGAACGTGATGCAGTTTCGTCCGCCGCCCTTGCGCGAGCGCGGCACGGACGTGGTGCTGCTTGCGGAACATTTTCTCCGCCACTTCAACACCACGATGCGGAAGCAGATCAAGGCGCTCTCGGCGGCGGCGAAGCAGAAGCTGCTCGCGCACCACTGGCCGGGGAACGTGCGCGAACTGCGCAACGTCATCGAGCGTGCGGTCATTCTCGAAACGACCGCCGAGATTCAGGCGCGCAATCTGCCGGACTTTCTCATCGAGAGCAGCCTGCGGAAAGCCGCGTCGCCGCAGTCGCCGGTCGGCCAGTCGCTCGACGACGCGATGGCGCACTTCGAGCGCGAGCTGATTCAACAGACCTTGGAGCACAATCGCTTCAGCGTGAGCCGCGCCGCCGAGCAGTTGAAGCTCACGCGCCACGCGCTGCGCTACCGGATGCAGCGCCTGAACATCAACACCCCCGCCGACACGGAAGAGGATCCCTCGCAACCGGCATGAACTTTTTTGGAGAATATTTTCTAGCGGCGGCTTTCGAGGAACAGGTCAAGCGCGCCACGCAAGGCCATTTCGACACGCGTGATTTGCTCATCGGTCTGACCATCGCGCTGGCCGTGGGCGCGGGCATCATCCTCTGGATTTATTTCCGTTCCCGGATGAAGAGCAACCATCAGGATCGCGAGCGCCTTTCACAAATGACGCGCGGCCACAGCGACGGCCAAAGCCGCGACAAAAAGAGGGACGAGGGCGAAAAGAAAAGCACGACCACCATCACGGAGGACGGACTGCATCGTCGCCGCAAACGCCGTCGTCGCCGCGACCACCGCCTGCGCAACCCTTCGCTTTCCGAAACCGGCGGCTTGCCTCCGCCGCGTCCCGATGATCAACTGCCGAAGTACTGATGCAGGAAAGCCGCAACATCACCAAGAAGAGCGCGAGCAATCTCGCGCTCGCTTTCATTCTGCTGCCGAAAGCCAAGCGCGACGGCATGTCCGCGCTCTACGCCTTCTGCCGCGAGGT
>JANOAY010000037.1:0-1518 GCA_031411375.1 Pedosphaera sp.
GCCACGAACTGGACGGCCAGTCTCGACTACGTGAACAACGTCGAGAACGTCTTCATCCGCCCGCCGCTCGCCCGCAGTTACACCGTGGTGGTGAAGGCCCACCGGGTGAACGTCAACGCCGTCAACAGCCACCCCGACCGCCACGCGCAGGACTACGCGCTCGTCATCTCCAGCGGCAACGTGGTGCCGGCGAACAACGTCAACCTCGCCGTGACCGGGCCGGTCTTCACGAACGATCCCGCCGCGCGCATCGCCGGGCTGTCCGCGCCCACGAACGCGCCCGGCGTCACCAACGGCTCCGCCCGCGCCTCGCTCTTCAACCAGCGCGTGGGCGCGAACAACCCGCTCATCGTCAGCACCAACGGCGGGACGAACCAATGGTGCTTCTACTCGTACACGAACGTGAACGACGCCAGCTACACGAACGTGGTCATCCTCACCTTCCTCGCTCCGAACCTTTCCCTGCCGCGCGTGCGCGAGGCGGACATTGACCTCTACGTCACGCGCAGCAGCCAGGGCGGGACCACGAATCTCTTCGGCTTGGATGACGCACAGATTGCGCTCGCGACAAAATCTTTGACCCGCAGCGGAACGGAGTACGTCTATTTCAACGACGCGGCGGCGAGCGAAGTTTTCTACATCGGCGTGAAGTCGGAGGACCAGCAGGCGGCGAACTTCGCGCTCTACGCCGAGTCGCGGAATGGGCCGTTCAGCACCCGGAGCAGCAACGGCATCCTGGTCACGGCGGTCGGGCCGTTTGACATTCCCGACGGCTCGCCGGACCAGCCCGGCGGCACGAACGTGTTTCTTCCCATCCTCGACCCGCGCGATTTGCAGGCGAACGTCTCGCGCATCTACGTCACCAACTCGGTTTATCACGAGGAGGCCGGCGACCTCATTGGCATTCTCAGCAAGCCCGGCGGCACCAATGCCGTGACGCTGAACAATCACCGCACCTGGTCGGGCTGGGAAAATCCCGTGTTCCCGTTCGGCGTGGTCTATGACGACTCGGGGGAGGACGACTTGGTGAGTGCCGCCTCAATACTGCCCGACGGACCGGGCCGGCTGCTGGATTTCCTCGGCGATCAGGCCGGGCCGTTTTGGAACTTCACCATTTCGGACAACGCGCTGTTCCACACCGGCTTTGTGCAGGCGGTGTCGCTGGTCATCGAGCCGTCGAGCACGAATGACGATCCGAACGTGGTCATTGACCGGCGCATTTGCGTGCCGCCGGGGTCGTGGCGCTACGAGGCGGTCAACATCAACTCGGCGGTGTTCAACATGGAAATCTGCCTCTCGCAGTTCGAGAGCGCGCCGCTGGCGGATCCGATTGCCATCTACGTGCGGCAGGGAGCGTTCCCGGACTTCGGCAGCTTTGATCACCTGTTCAGCACGCTCGATCCGGGTGCGTGCTTCAACATCGGGCTGGGCGACAATCCGCCGCTCACGCCGGGGCGCTGGTACATCGGCTACTACAACTCGAACACCACGGTGCAGTGCTTTCACGAGCGCGTGACG
>JANOAY010000038.1:0-11179 GCA_031411375.1 Pedosphaera sp.
GTATCCCGCGCGTGCGGAGGATTTGTTTGCGAACGCCGAGAAGCTGCACGCCACGCGCGGGGAAATTCAGGCGATGCTGACGCGGTGCGGGTTTGAAACGAACACGAACGCTGAATTTTTAACCGCTAATAAACGCTGATGGACGCTAATCAAAGCAGGGGCAGAACAACTTGGCCACGCCCGCCTCATTAGCGTCCATTAGCGGTTTCAAACTTCCC
This sequence comes from Pedosphaera sp., assembly GCA_031411375.1. Classification (GTDB taxonomy): domain Bacteria; phylum Verrucomicrobiota; class Verrucomicrobiia; order Limisphaerales; family SIBH01; genus JANNGC01. The sequence continues at coordinate 219 of JANOAY010000038.1, forward strand.
CTTCACGCTTCGATCACTTTCCCCGGCTGCGGTTGGTGGATTTTGATCTTCGGCCAGCGGGCGCGGATTTGTTCCTCGAACCATTTGCGCGCCGGCTCGTCACCGTGACCGAGCACGACCGTGCGCGGGTCTACCTGGCCCACGAAATCCAGCAGCTCCTCGCGGTTCGCGTGCGCGCTCAAATCAAATTCACCGACCTCACAATTCTTCGTCACCTCGCCTGCGCTCGCGCTGAAGACAAACGTCTCGCCGGACTTTGCCTTCTTAAGCCGTCCGCCGGGGCTGTCCGGGTCCGCGTAGCCGACGAAGAAAATCGCGTGCTTCTGGTCGCCCAGCATCCGCATCGCGAGATCGTGCGCGGGCGTCTTCTCCGTCATCATGCCCGCCGTGACCACGAAGATGCGGCGGCTGTTCAGCTTCATGTCCGCGATGGTGTTCTTGTCGAGCACCACCAGTTGGAGCGCCTCGTTCAAACGCAGGTTGGTCAGGTTGCGATGCGTGCGGTGCGCTTCGAGGTCGTAAATTTCCGTGAACACGCGGCCCAGTCCGCCGATGTAAATCTGCTGCCGCTTCAGCTTCCCGGCCTTCATCAGCAGCGCGAGCATGGCGAGAATCTCCTGCGTGCGCCCGAGCGCGAAGACGGGAATCATCACCGAGCCGCCGCGTTCCAGCGCCTGCTTGATGGCCGCGCCGAGGCGATCAATCTCCGACTCACGCGTGAAGCCCGGTTTCGGCACCATCGCGCCGCGCGTCGTTTCCATGATCAGCACGTCGGCCTTCACGTCGTCAAAGCGCGCGGCCTTGAGAATGGTCTGGTCGTGGAAGCACACGTCGCCGGTGTAGAACAAAGTTTCCTTCCGCCCGCGCACCATCACGCCCGCCGCGCCGAGCGCGTGGCCGGCGTCGTAAAATTCCAGTGTCGGCGACGGCAGCCCCGCGCGCGATTTCTGAAACGACGCCCACTCGATTTCACGGTTGCACTTGTAGGCCTGGAAAATCGGCGCGATGTCGTCCACCTCGTCGTGCGTGTAGAGCGGGTATTCCTTGATGCCGAGTTCGTCACGCTGGCGCGTCATTACGTTCACCGAGTTGTGCAGCACGCGCTCGACGATGAAGTAGCTCAGGTCGGTCATGAAGACGTGCGCCTTGGGAAAGTAGCGCATGGCCAGCGGCAGCGAGCCGACGTGATCGTGATGACAGTGCGTCAGCGCGATGGCGTCCACATGCTCTTTTTGGATGGCGGGATAAAGCGGGAGCGATTCGCGTCCGTCGAGTTTCGGATGCACGCCGGCGTCCATGAGCAGGCCGTGGCCGTCAATGTCGGCAAACCAGGCGCTGGCCCCGATGTCGGTGGCCGGATTGAGATTGATGATTCGCATTTGGAAATTCCTCGCAACTTTGCGCCCCACCTTCTGTTCAAACGTCCATGCAGGGCAACGCCAATTTGCGCCGAACTTATTTTGAACAGGAACGGGGCAAGCGCGTCATACCTGCATCGCCGCCCACGCAAGTGGACGGTGAGAACGCGGAGCAGTGCAACGCCGCCCGTGTATTTGGGTTGCGCCCGAAAGGGCACAAAGGAGGGTACGTTTGGTTGTTTGGGTTGGCCGGGCGTCCGCAGGGACGCCCGGTTTTTTAATGGGCAAGGTTGTAAAATTCCCACGACCCCGGAGCGCAGACTTTCCAGTCCGGAGCCAGCCACCAAGTAGTGAGGCGCAAGATTTTGTCCGGCCCGTCCGCAGTTCGTGGCTGGCTGCGGACTGGAAAGTCCGCGCTCCATCACTCCACACCCGCGCGCACGAGGATGATGTAAATCGTCGCGTCCGCTGCGAGGTGCGCGAGGATGGGCAACACCAGTCCGCCCGACCAAAGTCGCAATCCGCCCGTGACCAGTCCAAACACCACCGCCAGCCCCGCGCCCGCGACGCCAGACGGATAGCCGCGCAGATGTCCCAGTCCGAACAGCAGCGCCGTGACCACGAGCGTGAACCGCCCGCCCCACTGCGATTCCAACGCGTCGAAAAGAATCCCGCGAAAGACGAGTTCCTCCAGCGTCGCGTTCACGAGCGTGAAAATAATTCCCGCCATGATGACACCGCCCAGCGATTCAAACGGCAGCGCCGCGCTGTAGCTGAAAACATCCGGCTCCGTCGTGGCACGAAACAGCACCAGCGTCAGTGCCGTCGCCCCCGCGACTCCGAGAGTGGCAAAAAAGGCAGCGGCGGAAATTTTCCCGACGCGCAGCCAGTTCAGTGAACGCCGCAGTCGCGGAACGCTCGCGACGAGGAGAAAATACCCGATGAAGGGAGCGAGCCAGACCCAAGGCCAGCGACGTAACGGAGGAATCAACAGCGCACCCGCGAACACCAAAACGAACACCACTCCATGCGCCACCCGGTCGTCGTGCGTTGATGAAGCCTGCGTCACAAGTCAAACCGGACCCGATGACACGGGCGCGAGCCGTGCCTGCTCCTACTTGCTGGCCATCACCGTTCCCGCGTCGAGGCACACTGCTTCCTTCGTGCTGCGGACGTAGATGCGGCCATTGGCCACGGTGGGGCTGGACCAGCATTTGCCAGCCACGACTTTCGCGCGGGAAATTTCCTGATACTCGTTCGGGTTCGTGTTCACGGTCACGAGTTCGCCTTTGTCGCTGAGGGCGAGGACGGTGTCGGCGGCGAGGATGACCTGGCCCGCGCCAAAGTTTGGCTGCGACCATTTCACTTTTCCGGTCGCGAGTTCCACGCACTTGAGCGGGCCGGCGCCGTATTCCTTGAAGCTGAACATGCCGTAGAGATGGCCCTGATGATAAACCGGCGTGCTCCAGTGGTTCGCCACGGGCTGATTGCCTTTGCTGAACCAGAGTTCCGTGGCTTTGAACGCGCCGCCTTCCTTGCTGATTTTCACTGCCGTGGAGCCGACGCCGTAGCCCGCCGCGCAATACACGATGTCGCCGCCGACCACGGGCGACGCGGCGGTGGAGACGTTGTATTTGAACGCGTGCCTCCAGAGCAGCGCGCCATCCGCCGGATTCACAGACACGAGGCCGGATTGCGTGAAGAAGATGATTTGCTTCGCGCCGAGAATTGTCGCGACGACCGGCGTGGCGTGGGTGATTTTTTCATCGTGCGCCTTCCACGCGACGGTGCCGTTGGCTTTGTTGAGCGCGAGCAAGGATTCACCCGGCCCGCCGCCGCCGACAAAAACTAAGTTCCCTTCCACGAGCGGCGAGGCGGCGTTCTGCCAGGAGATGTTGCGGCCCGTGTGTTCCTTGATCAGATCGCGTGACCAAACTGGTTTGCCGCTCGCGGCGTCGAAGCACGAGACGACAAGTTTAGCGGAGAGGGTAAAAACTTGGCCCCCAACCACGGAGGGCGTGGAGCGGGGGCCGTCGCCTCCTTTGTTGTCGGGCGTGCCGTCGTTGCCGCCGTCGCCGACTTTGATGATGCCGAGGGGCGCGGCCCAGAGTTCCTGGCCGCTGGCCGCGTCGAGCGCCACCACGGTCTCACGCGGGGCACCCTCGAAGTCGCGCAGCACTTGCGTGAACGCTTTGCCGCCGCTGACCGCGAGCGAACTGAAGCCGTCCGTGGACGGCGTGCGCCACAAAACTTTTGGGCCGGTGGCAGGGAAGGTTTTCTGAATTTTTTCCGAAGTGCTGCGGTTGGCGTTCGGCCCGCCGTATTGCGGCCAGTCGGCGGCGAAAAGCGGGAGGGCGGCGGTGAGCAACATCAGGGAACAAGCACGGCTATTCATGGGGTGGGATTGGAAAGTTTGCGGCGGCGGGACGCAACTGTTTTGTGGAGGGATGTGGACAGAATTCTTGAGCACGCCCGGCGCTTTCTTCGTGCGAGTCCGCCTTGGTTTATGGCTTAGTCCTCCGCGTGAAATCCGCCGCCGCCTTCGCCGTCGTCCTGGTGACCGCGCCTGATTTGCCGGTCGCCCGGCGGCTCGCGCTCGGAGCCTTGCGCGCGAAACTGATCGCCTGCGCGAACCTCGTGCCGAAGATCGAGTCGCACTACTGGTGGCAGGGAAAGATCGCGTCCGGCACGGAAGTGCTGCTCGTCTGCAAGACCGCGAAGCGCCAGTTGTCCGCCTTCGAGAAATATATTTTGGAAAATCATCCCTACGACACGCCGGAGTTCATTGTGCTGCCGCTGGCGCAAGGCACGGTGCGTTACCTCGACTGGATTAGCGCGAGCGTGAAATGAAAATGCGCGCATGGTTCTTCGGAGGCCCGCCCTCCATCATCCACTTGCTCACGCTCTGCCTCCTCCTGTGGTCCATCGCGCAGTCCACGGCCGCAGAACCAGGCGCTCGTCTCACACCGCTGGCCGTTCCGCCGAACGGTCACCCTGGCTTCACCTCGCAGCCGGCCACCGTCACGGGAATTCATTTCACCAACCACCTCGCCGACCGCAGCGTGGCGGAGAATCAAGTTCGCCTCATCGGCTCCGGCAGCGCGCTGGGCGACGTAGATGGCGACGGGCGTTGCGACATTTTTCTCGCGCGGCTCGAAGGCGGCAGCGCGCTCTATCGCAATCTCGGCGGCTGGAAGTTTGACGACATCACCGCGCGCGCGGGCGTGGCTTGCACGAATCAATACTCCACCGGTGCGGCGCTGGCCGACCTCGATGGTGACGGCGATTTGGATTTGCTCGTCAACTCCATCGGCGGCGGCACGCGCAGTTTCTTCAATGACGGCAAGGCGAACTTCACCGAGCGATATTCCGGGCTGCTGCGAAAATTCTGCGCCACCTCACTCGCGCTCGCCGATCTCGATGGCAACGGCACGCTCGATCTTTACGTCGCGAACTACCGCACGACCACGATCCGCAGCACGGGATTGCAAGTGTTGAACATCAACGGCCAGCGCCGATTGCGCCCTGAAGATCGCGACGGCTACGAGATCACGCCCGAGGGACTCATCCTCGAACACGCCGAGCCGGACTCGATTTGTCTTAATGACGGGAAGGGAAATTTCACCCCGCTCCCGTGGAACCGCTTCACCGACGCCGACGGCAAAGCACTCACGCGCGGCGACCGCGACTGGGGACTCTCCGTGATGCTGCGCGACATGAACGGCGACGGCGCGCCGGACATTTACGTGTGCAACGATTTCTGGAGCGACGACGCGACCTGGATCAACGACGGGCAAGGAAACTTCCGCGCCCTGCCGAAGCTGGCGCTCCGCACGACCAGCACCTTCTCGATGGGCGTGGATTTCGCCGACCTCAATCGCGACGGACTCGACGACTTCATCGTGCTCGACATGCGCAGCCGCGAACACGCACGCCGTCTCACCCAGCGCGCGATGCTCACCGGCACGCCCGCGCTCACGCGCCTCGACGAGCGGTTGCAGACCGAGCGCAACACGCTCTTTCTGAATCGCGGTGACGGCACCTACGCCGAGATCGCGCAGCTCGCGGGACTGCACGCAAGCGAATGGTCATGGTGTCCCGCGTTCCTTGATGTGGATCTGGACGGCTACGAAGATCTGCTCGTGACCACGGGCCACGGTTTCGATTCGCAGGATGCCGACACCGAAGAACAACTGGCGCGGGCCGCGCGTGCGCCTGGCGAAAAAGTCGGCGACCGCATCCTGCGCTTCCCTCGATTGAATGTTCCGAACCAGGCTTTCCGCAATCGTGGCGATCTCACCTTCGAACCGGCCGGCGACGCGTGGGGCTTCAACGAGTCTGGTGTTTCGCACGGAATGGCCTTGGGTGATTTGGACGGTGACGGTGACTTGGATGCGGTCGTGAACAATCTCAACGGCGCGGCGAGCTTGTATCGCAACAACTCCAGAGCGCCGCGCGTGGCCGTGCGCTTGAAGGGCCGCGCGCCGAACACGTCCGGCACCGGCGCGAAGATTAAACTCACCGGCGGCCCGTTCGCGCAGTCGCAGGAAATGATCAGCGGCGGACGCTACCTCTCCGGCGATGACGCGCTGCGCGTCTTCGCGGCGTTTTCTCCGACGAACCATTTCACTCTGGAAGTGGTTTGGCGCAACGGCGCGCGCAGCGTGGTGACGAACGTGCTGGCAAACTCCCTGATCGAAGTGAACGAGGCAGCCTCCGTTCAAAGTTCAAAGTTCCGAGTTCAGAGTTCAAAGTTCCCCGCCTTGTTTTCCGACGCGAGCAGTCTGTTAAACCACGTTCACCGCGACGAGCCGTTCGATGATTTCGCACGCCAGCCCTTGCTCGCGCGCCGCCTCAGTCACGGCGGGCCGGGCGTGGCTTGGGCAGACGTGGACGGCGATGGACGGGATGATTTGCTCATCGGCAGCGGCGCGGGCGGCGAACTGGCGCTGCAAAAAAATCTCGGCGGACGATTCGTTCGCGTCGCCTCGCCGCTGCCCACGGCGTTTGAAGATCACACTTCTGTGCTCGTCGCGAACCGCGAGTTGTTCGTCGGCTTGTCAAATTACGAAGCACCCACTCCGACGAACACGGTCGCACTCACGATGAGCCTGACGAACGGCGGGCCGATGAAAGTTCTCCCGCCCTCCGCCTCCAGCACCGGCCCGATGGCGCTCGCGGACATTGATGGCGATGGCGATCTGGACTGGTTCATCGGCGGGCAGGCGAGCGCGGGGCGTTATCCCGAGCTGGCCACGTCGCGGGTGTTTCGCAACGACGGCGACCTGTTCACACTCGCGCAGGAATTCAAAGAGGTTGGCCAGGCCAACGGCGCGGTCTTCACCGATCTGGATGCCGATGGTTTCCCCGAACTCGTCCTCGCCTGCGAATGGAGTCCGCTGAGAATCTTCCGCAACCAGCGCGGCCATTTCACGCCGTGGAATCCGCCCCTCACCGGCCCAGCTCTCAACCCTCAACCCTCAACCCTCAACTCGCTCTCTGGCTTCTGGCAGGGCGTGACCGCCGCCGACTTCGACGGCGACGGGCGCATGGATTTCGTCGCGTCAAACTGGGGGCGCAACAGTCCGTATCAATCCGCCGTGCGCGATGGCGTCCGCATTTTCTACGGCGACTTCAGCGGGGCGGGGCGTGTGGATGGAATCGAGGTGTATGTGGATCAGGGGCGCGTGGTGCCGGCGCGTGATTTGGAAACGCTGGCGCGCGCGCTGCCGTGGCTGCGGCAGAAGTTCGCGTCCCACCACGCCTTCGCGCAGGCGACGATGGCGGAGGTGCTCGGGGATCGTTTCTCGTTGGCGAAAGAACTTCGGGTGAACTGGACGGACTCGACGGTCTTCCTGAATCGCGGCGATCATTTCGAGGCGCGCGCGCTGCCGGTCGAAGCGCAGCTCGCGCCGGCGTTCGGATTGTGCGCGGGGGATCTCGATGGCGACGGACGCACTGACTTGTTTCTCGCGCAGAACTTCTTCGAGACCGACGGCGAGACTTCGCGCTACGACGCGGGGCGCGGGTTGCTGTTGCGCGGGGACGGGCGCGGCGGTTTCACGCCGCTGACCGGCGACGAGAGCGGGCTGAAAATTTACGGCGCACAACGTGGCGCAGCGGCGGCGGATTACGACGGCGACGGACGGCTTGATCTCGTCGTGGGCCAGAACCGCGCAGAGACGAAACTGTTTCACAATGAGACGGCGCGGCCCGGATTACGCGTGCGGTTGCGCAGCGGCGCGGGAAATTCCTCCGCCATCGGCGCAGTGCTGCGGCGGGGCGACGGAGCGGCGCACGAAATTCACGCCGGCTCCGGCTACTGGTCGCAGGACAGCGCCACGGTGGTGCTGGCCGGAGTGACGAATCAGCTTTCCATTCGCTGGCCGGGCGGGAAGTCGACCACGGTGGAAATTCCAGCGGGCGCGAAGGTGATCTTGGTGGAGCCGGACGGCGGAGTGTCAGTGGGAAAATAGCGGGTGGAGAAAATTCCGAAGGACATACCTTGAGAGAATCACCGTGTTGATGATCTGTGGGCCACGACACATTCCAGTCTCGCGTTGGTGGTGCTTTCGAGATGCACCCTTTGGAATTTTCCCCCGCCAAGCCGCCCATCCCCGCGCAACGCCGCAGAATGCGAGGATGGGACGGCGGGGGGCAGTCACGCCACCTGGCGATGCAGGTGGTGGACCAGGATTTTGTCCACCGCCGCATCGAGGTCACGCACGACCAAATCATGATGTCCGCGCCCGAGCCACGGCGACTGGATGAGCATCGAGGTGCTGCCAATGGCGTGCGCCGCCTCGCCGTCCTGCCAGCGGTGGCTGATGACGAAGGACTGGCCGAGGGCGAGATGCCATTTGAACCGGGCCTCGAAGAACAGACCGGGGCGCGGCTTTCGGCACGGGCAGTCATCGTCCTCCTCGTGCGGGCAGACGAGGATGTCGTCGAGCGGAAAGGCGGCGCGGAGAATTTCGTGCATTCGATCCAAATCGCGGCGCGAAAGATTGCCGCGCGAAATTTCCGGCTGGTTCGTGGTGGCGATGAGAACAAAGTCGGCGGACCTGAGGCGGTCGAGCGCGGACTTCGCGGTGTCATTGAGCTGGAAATCTTCCAGCAGAACGGGTGATGGGGGCTGCCCTCCTTGGGTGGTCGCGAGTTGGAGGAGTGTGTCTCGCTCGATAAAGACGGCGCGTTTCATACTTGTGAGAAAGCATCAGCCTTGCCCTTCTGAGAAACGCGAAGCCGGACGCAGGCGGATGAATGGGCGGCGCGGCACGGACGGAGAGTTTCTACTAAAACATTTTCTCCCGCAGATTCAGGAAGCCCGCAGATGGGGAGTCATCCGTGGTCGCTCTGAATCTGCGGGGAAATTCGGGAGGAAGCCTATGGCTTCAGCTCCTGCGCCGACGTGATGCGCGCCTCCATCGCCTTCACGATGGGCAGGGCGCGTGCGAGTCCGTTGCGCTCGGTCTGGCCGAGGAAGGTGCTCATCTCCACGCGCACCGCGCCCACCGTGTCGCCGTTGCGGTCGTGGAGCGGCGTGGTCACCACGGCCAGCTCGTTCCCTTTGCCGAAGTAGGCGCCGCCCTTCTCGATGCACTTCTTTTCCACGTCGCCGCCGGCCTCGCCGAGTTTCTTCTCGTCGCTGCTGGCGATGATGCGGGGCAAAGGGTCGGTCCCGCTCACGCCATAAATTTTCAGCCCGAGCAAACGCGGGTGCTGCAACATCGTCTCGCGGATCAAGACCTGCGCAAAGGACTCGCGCGGCGTGTACTCAATGCGCGCGTCCCTGAAACACGCCGTGCTGTCCGCCTTCGTCCAGAAGGCGATCTTGCCCGCCGGGAACACGCCCTTGCTGGTGCCGTCGGGAAACGGGATCAAGTTCGGCTCCGTCCACGGGATAACTTCCTGCGCGTGGAGGAACGCGCGCAATTTGCTCCCGCTGCATTCGATCATCAGTTCGTTCCACTCGCCGCGTTTGACCGCCGCCGGCAGCGTCACGCCGCCGATCAGTTCGCCCTCCACGTAGCGGAAGAACGCCACGTTCTGACCCTTCGCGCTCGCCCGCACATAATAATAATTCCTCTCATCCTGCACATGGAAGGCCACCCCCGCCATCTGCTCCAGCTCGCCGCCCAGGATTTTGAACCGCGTGGTGAACTTGAAATCCCCGAACGTGTCCCCCTCATAAATGAACAGCGGCGCCCGCCCCTCCGCGCGCTCCGCCGAGACCTGCGCCAGCACCGCGCGCTTCGTCGTCACCGGCGATTTCGGCGAGAACGCCTCCAGCACCGCCGGCACGTCCTCCATCACGACCCGCCACTCGCCCGCCGCGCCGCGTCCCGTGACCGCGCTGCGGAAATTCGTGGGCGTCGTCTGGTCGGCGAACTGGCCGAAATCAAACCGGCGCTCCGCCGCGCCCGCCGCGCCGACACCGAGGATCAGAATGCACAACAATCGGAACATGCCCCCGACCGTAACAAGCCCCGCCCGGCGGACAAGAATTTGTCCCCCCGGACTTGTCCCCTCCGGTCGCTGGCGAAGTCAGGGAATGGAAGTCAGGGGAATGAAGACGGGGAACTTGGAGCCTCGAGTTCAGAGTTCCCCCTCGTTCACCCAAAGAAGAAATCAAACCACCGGTTCAGCCCGAAGTTGAACTTCCAAGAGGCCCAGATGATGAAGCCAATCACCGCGAGGATCACGAGCACAAGCTGGACGCGGGCCTTGCGCTTGCCGCGCTCGTCCATCTCCCAGTAGCCGGCAATCCAGACGCTCAACTCGTAGAGACCTTGGAGCGGGATGAACATCAGCACCTGCGTGATGACTTCGGGCGTGGTGAGAATCGCGCCGAGGAAAAGGTTCACCACAATCATGTAGCGGCGCAGCGCCTTGAGCTTCGCGTGATCGACGACGCCAATCTTCACGAGCGTGAGGACGACCACGGGCAGTTCAAAGCCCAGGCCCATGCCGAGCATGAACTTGCAGACGAAGCTGATGTAATCCTCCGCCCGCCATTCGTCCGCCGCGAAGCCGAGCCATTCCGAGTATTGGAACGACGCGCGCAGGGCCAGCGGCATGAGCAGAAAGTAGCAGAAGAAGACGCCGGTCATGAACAGTCCGCTGCCGATGAAGAAGCCGCGCAGGACGTATTTGCGTTCCTTGAACTTGAGCGCGGGCAGCAGGAACCCGCCGAGCACATAGATGAGATACGGCGCGGCGATGACGATGCCGCCGTAGAGCGCGACTTGGAAGGCCACCCAGAATCCAGCCACGGGACTGAAGTTCCGCAGCACGGTGCCCTTGGGCTTGATGGCGTCGAGGCGCGGGTCGTTGGTCACGACTTCCACGGTGAGGAGGAGATTGGTGCCCACGAGCTTGGGCACGAGGTCGAAGCCGACGCGCGCGCCGTTGGTCACACCGAGTTGTTGGAGGAAATTGGTGCCGGGCTGGCTGGTGCCGAGGACGTTGGTGCCGGCGAGCCAGGAGAGTTGCGTGCCGACGGGCTGCGCGCGGTGCTTGTCCGCGCGCTTGAGCGGCCAGGTGACGACGGAGAGAACCTGATTCGCGGCAATCAGGCAGACGAGCATCAGTATTGCGACC
>JANOAY010000039.1:0-3468 GCA_031411375.1 Pedosphaera sp.
TCTTCGGCCATCTCGATGCTCTGCGGTGACGTGCCGATGATGTTCACACCGTTCTTCTGCAAGGCGAGCGCGAGGTTCAGCGGCGTCTGCCCGCCGAACTGCGCGATGGCTCCCCAGCACTTCTCGCGTTCGTAAATGTGCAACACGTCCTCCAGCGTGAGCGGCTCGAAGAACAATTTGTCGCTCGTGTCGTAGTCGGTGGAAACCGTCTCGGGATTCGAGTTCACCATGATGGTCTCAAACCCGTCCGCCTTGAGCGCGAAGGCCGCGTGAACGCAGCAATAGTCGAACTCGATGCCCTGCCCGATGCGGTTCGGCCCGCCGCCGAGAATCATCACCTTCTTCGCCGTGTTGCCGCGCACCTCGTCGTCGCCCCGGTCGTAGGTGGAATAATAATACGGCGTGTAGGCCTCGAACTCCGCCGCGCAGGTGTCCACGAGACGGTAGCTCGGCACGAGACCGATCCGCTTGCGCTCGGCGCGAATGGCGTCCTCGGTGGTACCGGAAAGGTGGGCGATCTGCCGGTCGGAAAAACCGAGCGACTTGGCTTTGGCCAGGAGTTCAGGAGTTATCATCTTCTGCAAAATCCCGCGAAGTAAGAACCACGCCCACGGGGCAGGCAAGTTTCGTTTTCGGGAACCGGAGCAGGCCAGAAAAAAGCCGCAGGGGTGAACCTGCGGCTGAATCAAAACGAACGGCGGCGTCATCGCCGCGAGTGCGCCTACGGGATGACGCAGGTGCCGAACCGGTCGGACAGGACGGCGTTCACGGCGCTGACCGTGGTCAGGTAGAAGCGTTTGCCAGCGGAGGCCGGATCGTTGAGCAGGCTCACGACCACGTTGACAGCCGTCGTGCCGGGCGGGAAGTAAAGCGGGCTTTCGGGATAGGCCACGTAGTCCACGCCAGGCACCGCCGCAGTGACCCCAGAAGAGTTCCGCGCCGTGGCCACATTGACCGTCACCGGCTTATCGCTCGGCGCCAACAATGTGACGGTGAAAACCGCAAAGCGCCCGCTCAAATCCGTGAACACCGACGCATCGCCCACCGCCACGGAGGGCGCGCGGTCGGTGTCGCGGATGTTGCCCGCGCCTTGCGCGTCGCCGAGCGTCGCGTTCACGGCGTTGGCGAGGTTCACGAAGAAGGTCTCGTTGCTCTCGCTGATGGTGTTGCCCACCACCGGAATGGTGATTTTCTTGAGCAGCACGCCGGGCGGAATGAGCACGGTGCCGTTGGTAACCAGGTAGTCCAGCCCGGCCACGGCCGTGCCGTTGGCGGTGCCAAAGTCCACGCTGATCGCGCGACCGCTGCGGGCCGAGAGGCGCAGGGTGAAGGCCAGCGCGCGCGCCCCGGTGTTGGCCTCCACGGTCGCCGCGTCGCTGATACTGAGGGATGGCAGCACGTCGTCATCAAGGATGGTGCCGCGTCCGGTGCCTTCGACGATCGCGGCGTTGATGTTGCGGCTGAGCACGACGGTGAAGGTCTCGTTGCTCTCGCTCAACAACTCGCCAACAATCGGGATGATTATTTTCATCGTGTTCGTGCCCACGGGGAATTTCAGGATGCCGCGCTTGGCGGCGAAATCTCTGACCGCCAGCGCGGAACCTTTGAGCGCGGTGTAGCTCACCGTCACGGGCAGCGTGCGTGGGCCGCGCAGGAGGACGGTGAAGACCAGGTTGCTGCGGCCCTTGTTGCCTTCGAGCATTTGCACGTTGTCCACGTAAAGGCCGGGCGCGGGCTGGGCGATGAGCGTCCCTAGCGCCACGTCGTCGGCAATCGTCGCATTGGTCGCCCCGCTGAGGCGGATGAAGAACGTGCGGTTCGTGTAAACCGTGGCCTTGCCCGCCGCTTCCAGATCAAGCGTGAGGTTCGTGACGCCCGGCTCGAAGACCAGCGTGCCGCTCAGGGGCGTGTAATCCTCACCGGCGAGACCGCTGCCGTCCGCCGTGGTGTAGGCCACGGTCACGGTGCGGGCCACCGGCGCGGACAGGCTGACGTTGAACTCCATCGTCAGCGAGCCGTTAAAACCAGCCGGTGCCTCCACGTCCGCGATGGAAATCGTGGGCGGGAAAAATTCGTTCACCACGATCTGGATCGTCTCCGAGTCGTTGAGCGGATTGAACGGCGCGCTGTCCGTGACGCGCACGGTCACGACGTTCGTGCTCGGCCCCTGCTCGTCCGTCGGCGTCCAAGTGAACAAGCCGGTGAACGGCTCAATGCTCGCACCGACGGGCGCGTTCTCCAGCGTGTAGGTCAGCGTCTGCGAGGTGTATTCCGCGTCGTTGGCCGTGGCGGTGAAGGTGAGCAGCGTCTGCGTGGTCACTTCCTTGTCGCCGATGGCGGCGAGTTCGGGCGGCGTGTTGTCGTTAAACACGATCACGGAGAAGGTGCGGAAGGCGTCGAGCGCGCCGGGGCCGTTGTCCGTCACGCGAATCGCGAGGCTGTTCGTGGCCGGGCCTTGCGAATTGTCCGGCGTCCAGGTGAAGAGGCCCGTCGCCGGGTTGATGCTCGCGCCCGTCGGAGCGCCCGCGTCGAGGCTGTAGGTGAGCGTCTGCGCGGGCAAATCCAAATCGCTGCCCACGGCGGAGAAGCTCAGTTGCGTATTCTTCACCACGGTCTTGTTGCCAATTACGGCGAGCGTCGGCGTGATGTTCGATTCGTTGACCGTGATGGTAATCGTTTCCAACGCGCTCAGGTTAGGCGTGCCGCTATCAGTCACGCGCACGGTCACGTTGTAACTGCCCGGCCCCTGCGCCTCCGTCGGTGTCCAAGTGAACACGCCGCCGCTGTTGATGGTCGCGCCAGCCGGTGCGTTCGAGAGCGAGTAGGTCAGCGTCTGAGCGGGCAAGTCGGCGTCGGCGGCGGAGACGTTGAAGTTCAGCAGCGCGCCCTCGTTCACCGTCTTGTTGCCAATCGCCGCCAGCACCGGCGCAGTGATGACTTCGTTCACCGTGATGGTTACGACTTTGGCATCCGTCGAAGCTGGCACGCCGCTGTCCGTGACGATGACCGTCACGAGATAGCTGCCCGGCCCTTGCACCTCCGTAGGCGTCCACGAGAACACGCCGCTCGTGGGATGGATTGTCGCGCCTGCGGGCGCGTTGGAGAGGCTGTAGCTGAAGGTCTGCACCGGGAAATCCGCGTCCGTAGCCGTGTTGGTGAAGGTCAACAGGCCGCCCTCGCTCACCGTCGGTGCGCCAATCGCGGCGAGCACCGGCGCCGTGGTGACTTCGTTGACGGTGATGGTGATCGTTTCTGACGAGGAGGACGCAGGCACGCCGTTGTCCGTGACGATGACGGTCACAAGATAGTTGCTCGGCCCCTGCGCTTCGAGGGGCGTCCAGGTGAACACACCGTTCGAGGCATTGATGCTCGCGCCGACGGGCGCGTTCGACAGCGAGTAAGTCAAAATCTGCGCCGGCAAATCCGCGTCCGTCGCGTTGGTGGAGAAGGTCAGCAGGCTGCCCTCGT
>JANOAY010000040.1:0-1727 GCA_031411375.1 Pedosphaera sp.
GACGCCAACCCGCACGCCGTGCCCGACGCCCAGTGGCACGCGCAGGCCAACGGCATGACCGAAGTCACCGGCATCCACGGCATTGTCGGTCAGGGCAGCGGCGGCGCGGCGGACTTCTACATTTACGAGTCGAACATCTGCTCGATGAGCGAACTGCCGGACATGGCGGCGCTGGGACTGACGGGAAAGTGGGAAAAGATTTCCGTCCCGCACGTCAGCGTCGAAGCCGAGTGGAAGAAAAAATTCGGCGACACACGTTGCCATGTTTTGAAGATCGATGTGGAAGGCTCCGAGATGAATTTTCTGCGCGCCGAGGAATCATTCCTGCCGCTCGTGGATTCCATCATCATTGAGTGGCACACTTGGCGCGTGACGCTGACGGATGTGCGGGCCTTTCTGGAGCCGCGCGGTTTTCGCTACCTCAAGACCGTCGAGGAAAACGATCAGATGGGGACGGCGGTTTTCTCCCGCTGACGTTCACTTGATGATGTGCGGCACGAAACGCTGCCGCAGCTTCCGCCAGAACTGTTCCTTCTCCGTCAGCGGCGCGGCGTCCTTCGGTAAAGGCGGCAACTCCGCCCGCGCTTTCACCGGCCCGAGCTTCTTCGCTTCATCCATGCACGTCGCGTTGTGGTAGATGAGCACGCCGTCAAGATGCGTGACGGTTGGCCAGCCGCGCTGCGGGCGGTTCAGGTAGCCGCGAAAGTTGTATTGCGTGGGCAGGATGCGCAGCCGGTCGAAATGTTTCGTCTGCACCACTTCGTTGATCACCATCTGATCGTCCGCTGGGATGCGGAAGTGGCTGCGGCCACGCGCGCCGATCTCCGCGCGGATGTCGCGGCTCTTCGGCACGTTCCAGAAGTTCACGCCGCCATTCAGAAAACTGGTCGTGTAACCCTGCCCCAGCACGTAGCGCGAACCCATGTGCTCCGTCACCGCCGCCAGATCGAACCCGGCCAGAATCTTCTCGAACGGCGGCAGCGTTTGCAGGCACAGCACATCGTACGAATCGATCACCAACGCGAACTCCACGCCGAGTTGATCAATCAACTCATGCCGGCGGAAATACACCTCGCGCAGCGGGTGGGAAAATTCAGGAACGGACGCGACGAGGTGATAGGTGATTTGCGGCAGCCGTTGCTGTGGCAGCTTGTTCCCGATGACAAAGGCGTGGAGCGGCACGCCGGGATTCTTCTCCGCAAAACTAAGGAATGTGTAATCGAGATGCTCGGTCGAGTGACCGAAAGCGACCGTGACAATGGCGGAACTGCCGGGCGTCATGGGTCAGGGCCGTGCCACCGGCTTGAAGCGTTTCCGGTTGAAGAGCGACTGCGTGTAGTAAATCCCCACGCCGATCTTCACCACGTTCATAAGCCGCGCCACACCGGGCAGTGCGCGGGAAAGCGAAGAACGTGCCGGCGCGTATGCATTCGTCGCAGCGTCCGCCGCTGCGCCGCCTGCATTCGCATCCCAGCGCGGCGTGTAATCGCTCTGCTGCGGCGTGGTGGTGAAGAGCGGCACGACCTTGATACGCTTCGCCCGCACGATCAGTTGCAACGGCGTGAAGGACAGCACCTCGACGCGTGAGCGAATCGCGCTTGGATCCGACACTTCATACCAGCGTCCGTATGGCCCGACGCGATGCGCGATCATCTTCTGCATCTCGAAGCCGTTCTCGGAACTGAACACGCGGAAGAAAAGCTCCGGGCTGAACTGGTAGAAACCAT
>JANOAY010000041.1:0-4253 GCA_031411375.1 Pedosphaera sp.
TGTATCTCGCGGCGGCGGGCATTGGCAGACTCGGCATCGTGGATTTCGACACGGTGGATTATTCCAACTTGCAGCGCCAAATTTTGCACACCGATGCGGATGTGGGACGCTCGAAAGCCGAGTCGGCGAAGGAAACCATTCGCGGCATCAATCCGAATTGCGAAGTCGTCATCCACAACACCCGCATCTCGTCCGAGAACGCGCTCGATTTGATTCGCCCCTACGACATCGTCGTGGACGGCACGGACAATTTCCCCACGCGCTACCTCACGAACGACGCCTGCGTGCTGCTCAAGAAGGCGAACGTGTATGGCTCCATCTTCCGTTTCGAGGGCCAGGCGAGCGTGTTCGCGCCGCATCTGGGCGGACCGTGCTATCGCTGCCTTTATCCCGAACCGCCGCCGCCGGGCATGGTGCCGAGCTGCGCGGAAGGCGGCGTGCTGGGCGTGCTGCCGGGCATCGTCGGCTGCATTCAGGCCACGGAGATTTTGAAGCTCGCGCTGGGCAAAGGCAGTTCGCTGGTCGGGCGGTTGCTGCTCTTCAACGCGCTGGACATGAAGTTCCGCGAATTGAAACTCCGCCGCGATCCCGCGTGTCCGATCTGCGGCGACAAGCCGACGATCAAGGAGCTGATTGACTACGAAGTCTTCTGCGGCATCCAGCCCCAGGCCGCCGTCACGAGCGGCAATCCGGACGAAGTGACGGTGCAAGAAATGAAGAAGGCGCTCGAAGACGCTTCGCTGAACATCAAGGTCATCGACGTGCGCGAAGCCGATGAGCACCAGATCGCGCGCGTGCAAGGCGTGCCGCTGGTGCCGCTCAGCACGCTGCCGCAGAAGTTCACCGCGCTCGATCCGAACCAGCAGTATTACATCCACTGCAAGAGCGGCGTGCGCTCGATGAAGGCGCTGAACTTCCTGCGCGAACAGGGCTTCAAATATCTCAAGAGCGTGAAGGGCGGCATCAGCGCGTGGGCGGACGAGATTGATTCGAGCGTGCCGAAGTATTAAGGCGCGAGCGGTTCAGGACATCCGTTTCGCCAGCGCCCGCTTCGCCACGCGGGCCACGTAGATCACCGCGACCAGCGCGAGCGCGAGCGCCGTGAGTTTGATCCAGAGGGGTGTGGAGACTTTCTCCGTCAGGTCGCGCGCGATGCTGCCCAGATACACGTAGAAGAACGTGCCAGGAATCATCGCGAAGTTCGCCACGAAGTATTCCTTCCACGACACGCGCGTGAGTCCGAAGGCATAGCTCGTGATCGAAAAGGGAAAGATGGGCGCGAGCCGCACCAGTGCCACAATCTTCCAACCCTCGGCGGCCACGGCCTCGTCAATCGCCTGAAACTTCGGATGCCCGCCGAGCTTGCGCGCGATCCAGTCGCGCGCGAGATGGCGTCCGAGCAGGAACGTCACGTTGGCCGCGATGGTCGCCGCGAGCAGCACCCAGACCGCGCCCTGCGCGAAGCCGAAGATGAACCCGCCGCCGGCCGTGAGAATGGCCGCCGGCATGCAGATGATCACCGTGCCGACGAAGAGGAGCACGAAGACCACCGGGGCCCACGGGCCGAGGCTTTGAATCCACTTCAAAGATTGATCGAGCAGCCCGGTTTGCTTCACCCAGCGCAGCACGAGGAGGAAAACCGCCGCCGCCACGAGGAAGACCAGCACGCGGGCGACGTGCCGGGCGGGAGAAATGGGCGGCGCGGGCGTCATCACTTCAAATCAGGCGTGGCGGCAACAACCGGCAGTTTCATGGCCCGCGAGAGTGTCGGCGCGTGGCGGGAAAGACAACCGGGAAGCTCGGTCGGCTGGTGTGAAGTTTGGGCTGGGGACAAGGGCGCGTTTTGGCAATCGATGACACGAGACTGGAAAGTCTCTCAACCTGCCGGCTGGAAAGCCGGCGTTACGTCGCGCCGGCGGACGGGTCGGGCTGGCCTAGGCGCAGCCATCACCGTCCCGAGTTTTTGTTTGGCAGTCGTCACGCAGCTGCCGCTAGGCTGGCCGGATTCGGACGCGTCACCTGCGCTTCCGGCGTGCATTATGATTGGCAAAATCTTCTGTGAACTTTCGTTCGCCGTCCGGCGCAACCGCCTGACGCGCCTCATTCACCATCCCCGCGTCGCGCAGAAACTTCACCCCGAAGCCGCCGAACCGGCCGTCATCAAATGCCTGCTGGAAGGAAAGTGGAACGGCCCGGTCTGGGACGTGGGCGGCTTCATGGGCAATCTCGCCTACGCCGTCGCGCAACGGCACCAGGTCATCGTCTTCGAGCCGAACCTCTGCAACCTCTACTACCTCGGCTACAAGCTGAAGGACACGCCGAACGTCACCGTCGTCCCCTGTGCGCTCACCCTCGAAGGCCAGCCGTGGACCGCCTCCATCGAGCCGGATTTCACCAAGCCCTCCGTCGGCCCGCGCACCATCACGATGTCCGTGGAAGAGGCGTTGAGAAAGTTTGGCCGGCCCGGACTCATCAAGCTCGACATCGAAGGCGGCGAGTACGAGGTGCTGAAATCCCCCGCGCTCATCGGGCTGACCCTGCTGGTGGAATGGCATCGCGAAGTGCCAAAGGAACTGTCGCACTGGAATCTCCAAACGCTGGACGCCGTGCATTCGCTGCTCACGCCGAAGTAGGCGGACAGGGGGCGAAATCAAGTGCTGGCCGGTTTGGGACGAACCAACGCGGCGTTCGTAAAGCCTTGGAAACAGCGGGGAAAATTGATGCCACAGCACACCCTAAAGTCGAAGATGGTGCGCATAGCAGGACTTGAACCTGCACACCTTACGGCACTACCACCTCAAAGTAGCGTGTCTGCCAATTCCACCATATGCGCAACCGGAGGCGGAATTAAGCAGCTAACGCCGGGGGTCGCAAGCCGTATTTCCGGCCGGCTGACGCCCAAACACACGCCCCAGTTTTTCCGAGGCGCATTTTGGACTGCGGTGGCAAGCGGAGCGCGACCAGTTCTAGCACCCACCCAGGAACAGCGTCGAGAGGCGCTCGCAGGCCATCCGACCAAAAAAAGAGCCGGGTTGAACCCGGCTCCGTGGTGATGAGGTCGTTGACGCCTTCACCCAGACGTTCAGAAGTGTGACACGGCCAACTTTTTTCGCTGCTCGAACCGCGTCACGAGCAAGACCTCTCTGCCAACCCTAACGAACAGCGAACCAATGACGGTTTGAGAGCGGCACGGGGAATTCGTTCAAAAATAACTCCAACTTTCTAAAATAATGTTTTCCGTCCAGTCCGATCGGCAGGAAGTCGCGACAAATCAGGCGCATCGGGAGGGGCGGTGACGGGCGGGCTGCGGTGCGGTGCGGGATTTTTCAGAAGCGCGGCGCCGTTCGTGCATTGCTGCGGACAGGAAGGTCCGCGCGCCTCAGCCGCAGATTTCCCGCGCGCTTAACTTCTCCAGATTCTCCACCGCCCAGTCCGGTTTGAACGGCAGCAAATCTTTCACGCGGTAGATGCCGGTGCCGACGGCGATCACTTTCGCATCAATGGCCCGGGCGCAGGCGATGTCGAGCGGGGTGTCGCCGATGACGAGCACTTCGTCGCCGCGCAATTTTTGGCCGAGAATTTTCTCACCGCGCTGCTTGGCGATGGCGGCGATTTCGTTGCGCTCCGCCGAGTCGTCGGCAAAGGCGCCGGTGGTGAACTGGCCCCAGAGATTGAACTGGCGCAGCTTGATCTCCGCGCCGAGCGCGATGTTGCCGGTGAGCAGGCCGATGACGGGCGGCTCGGGCAGCGCGCGCAGCTCATGCAACCATGTCCACACGCCGGGATGCACGCCGCCGGGCAGTTGTTGCAGCATGTGTTCGAGCATGAACACGTACGCCTCCAGGAACTGCTCGATGTTTTCCGCCGAGGGCGCGATGGCGTTGTGAACGAAGAACTCGCGCAAGATGGAAACATCGGTGCGCCCGGCGAACTTGAGTTTTTCCGTGCCGTCGTTCACGCCGAAGAAGTTGGCGAAGACGCGTGCGAACGCTTTCTCGCCCGCGCCGCCCGAGTGAATAAGCGTGCCGTCAATATCGAAGAGGACGAGGCGGATCATGCGTGAGTAGGACGGGCTTCCAGCCGGTCTAAACCAATTGAAAAAAGGACGGACGCGGGAAGGGAGTGTCCGCGAATTTCGTGCGAAAGAATTTGTTCACGCCCGCCCTCACCCCGGCCCTCTCCCCCGGGGAGAGGGAGCGCGAACTGGCGTGACGGGTTTGCGATTGTTGCGCTCCGCGTTTGTGGCGTCTGCT
>JANOAY010000042.1:0-5688 GCA_031411375.1 Pedosphaera sp.
CTGAAGTTGGAAAACTGCCCACGCCCGGCGAAGCGGCCAGCCCAAACCCGCCGCTCCCGTTGTTCGTCAACACCGTCAGCGTGCTGGCCGTGTAGTTCGCGCTGATCAAATCCGCCTTCCCATCCACGTTCACATCCGCCGCCGTGACTGAAAATGGACTGGTGCCCACGCCCGGCGAGGAGGCCAGCCCCAGCCCGCCGCTCCCGTTGTTAGTCAACACCGACAGCGTGTTGGGAGGACCTTCGTTCGCGCTGATCAAATCCGGCTTCCCATCCCCGTTCACATCCGCTGACGTGACTGAGCGTGGAAAGCTGCCCACGCCCGGCGAGGAGGCGAGCACGAAGTCGAACGGATTGATGGCGCCACCCGAGTTGAGCGACATATTCAAATTGGTCACCCCCGCGCCGTTGCCGGTGAACGTCCCGCCCAGGGTCACCCCGGTGTGGGCGTTGGTGACGACCTGCAACGGCAGTTGGGCCAACGGCAGCGTGCCGGTGATTTGCGCCACCGGGATCGAGCCGCTGATCTGCGCCGCCGCCAGCGGGCCGGAAAGATTGCCAGCGGCGATGGCGTAAGGAGTGGCGGTGAGCGCCTGCCGGGGCGTAAGCGCGGTGAACGCGCCGCCGCCGTTCGTCCGCACGGCGATCTCCAGCCAGCGCGCCGCGCCGGGGAACTGGCTGCCGAAGTCCAGCGTGACGGTGAACAGGCCGTTGCTGACGGCGGTGGGGGAGTTGGTGAGCAGACCGCCTTGCTGCGCTCCGCCGCTGGCCGCGTCGAAGAGGGCGAAGCGCAGATTGTAGGTGCCGTGGGCGGGGTTTGCGCCGTCATTGAGCCGGCCCTGGTAGGTGAAGGCCGTGCCCTGAGCGAGCGCGCCGAGCGTGGACAATACGAGGGCGGCGAGGGCGAGGATTCGTTTCATGAATGGCGTTTTTTGCTGAGGGCTTTTTGAAGCAAACTCATCTTGGCCCGGCGAGCGGGAGAGTCCAAGGGTTCATTTCAACCGCGAAGAATCTCGGTTGGGTTTTTGACACGGCTCTTGAGGAACGACGAGGCAGAGCGGTCGGCGCTGAGGAGAGCGCCACCCCGATTAAAGTTAATTCTTTGCCTGCATCAGCAGCGCGCGCGCCTTCTCTAGTTGCCCGGCCTTGCCGAGCAGTAGCACCTGATCACCCGCCAAGAGTTCTTCGTCCGGGCCTGGATTCACCGTGGTCACGCCCGCGCGTTCGAGGCCGACGATGCTCGCGCCGGTTTCCGAGCGCAGCGCGAGTTCGCGGATGAGACGTCCGCTGGCGGCGCACTCGGGCGTGATGGTCACGGCGGCGAGTTGCGCCTGCACCAGCAGTCCGGCCAGCGACGGGTTTCTCCTCTCGGTGACGACCGTGGGCTGATCCAGCGTCTCCCGCAAACTTACCTGCGCTTTGGAATAAATTTTCACGAACAGTCGCCACGACAGGGCAGTGATGATCGCGATAATGATTCCGAGCACGATGAGGATTTTCCACGAAGGCAAAATGGTGGCGCTCAGGCCGAGCAGCACCACGGCCATAAGAATGACGCCCGCGATGCTTACGCCGTTGGTGACCACGGATTTGACTGCGGGGCGTCCCGACTTGTTCTGCGTGTTGTGCGCGGCGGCCTCGCCCACAAGCATCGCGAGCGCCTGGAGCTTGCGGTAGCTGGCGATGAGCAGCGGCATGGAGGCGAGCATGGCCGCGCCCCAGAGCGCAGCGTCGAGCCACCGCTCCGGGACGTGCAAACGGCCGTACCACTCCGGCTTGTTCGCGCGCACGTAGATCGCGGCAATGAACACGCCCGCAGTTAGCACCATGTTCAACGCAATCTGCCACGACCACCTGCGGATGAATTTCCCCACGCTCGCGCCGGAGCGGCTGGTGCTCATCTCGCCGACCCAGCGCGTGTACACGTCCAGCGAAGTCGCGACGTTTTGCGGCGCGTGATGATCAAACCAGCCCACGAACGAATCAGAATTCTTGATCAAATACGGCGTGAGCAACGTGGTGAGGGCCGATACGGTGACGGCGATGGGGTAGAGAAAATCTCCTGTGACGTTCAGCGTGAGACCGAGCTGCGCGATGATGAACGAGAACTCGCCAATCTGCGCCAGCCCCATGCCGACGCGCAGGGAAGTGCGGCGGTCATTGCCCGCCACAAAAGCGCCGAAAGAACACGCCAGCACCTTGCCCACGACCACGGCAAGCGTGATGACGAGAATGGGCACCCAGTATTTGATCAGCATTGCCGGCTGAATCATCAGCCCGATGGCCACGAAGAAGACCGCGCTGAACATGTCGCGAATCGGCTCCATCAAGTGCTCAATCTTCCCGATCTCGCGCGACTCGGCGATGACCGCGCCGATGACGAACGCGCCGAGCGCCACGCTGTATTCGAGCTTCGCGGCGAGCAGCGAGAAGCCGAAGCAG
Source organism: Pedosphaera sp. (assembly GCA_031411375.1). Lineage (GTDB taxonomy): Bacteria > Verrucomicrobiota > Verrucomicrobiia > Limisphaerales > SIBH01 > JANNGC01. The sequence continues at coordinate 2,442 of JANOAY010000042.1, forward strand.
AGACCGAGCACCACAATCAGCAGCATTTCCGCGCTCTTGAATTTCGCCACGTAACTCAGCAGGCGTGGCACCGTCAGCAGGCCCACGACCAGCGCCACGACGAGGAAGATGCCGAGCCGCAGCACGGTGCCTACGACCTCGCCCGCCCCCAGCGTGCCGCTCGCGGCGATGCCGGAGAGCAGCGCAATCATCACGATGGCGAGGATGTCCTCGACGATGAGAATGCCGAAGATAAGCTGCGAGAAATGCTCCTTGGTTTTGCCGAGTTCGCCGAGCGCCTTGACGATGATCGTGGTCGAGGAAATGGAGAGCATCGCGCCGAGGAAGAGGCTGTTCATCTTGCTCCAGCCGAAAAGCTGGCCGAGTTCGTAGCCCACGAAAACCATCACCAAAATTTCCAGCGCGGCGGCGATGAGCGCGGTCGCGCCGACTTTCTTCAGCTTCCGCAAACTGAATTCGAGACCGAGCGAGAACATCAGGAAGATCACGCCCAGTTCGCCGAGCGTGTGAATGGTCTTCTCGTCGTGGATGCGCGGGAACGGAAACGAATACGGCCCGATGATGACGCCCGCGATGATGTAGCCGAGGACAACGGGCTGCTTGAGCTGGTTGAAAAGCAGCGTGACCAGACCGGCGACAATCATCACCACGGCCAGGTCTTGGAGAAACGCCACGCCTCCGTGCATGGTGCGCAGCTTGCTGGGAGCGTTCGTGGAGCGTCAACCCTCAGTGCAAGAAGCCGGCGACATTTTTCGCGTGGCGCGCGCGTCGCTCTCTGTTTTCTTGGGTCGCATGAGTGAATTGAGCCTGATCCGAAATTACCTCCAGATTGATGAGCGTCTGGCCACGAGTGGCATGCCGGGGCCGGGTGATTTCACTATCATCGCGCGGACGGGGTACGAGGTCGTCATCAATCTCGCCCTGCCGACATCTGATCACGCCATGCCGAATGAAGGCGATTTGGTGACGCGGGCGGGGATGAGCTACGTGCATCAGCCGGTGAACTTTGAATTGCCGCGCCCGACCGATTTCGATCAGTTCACCAGCGTGATGGAGACGTGGCGCGGGCAGCGTGTGTTTGTGCATTGCGCGGCGAACATGAGGGTGTCGGCGTTTGTTTTACATTACCGCGTGTTGCATGACGGTGAAGCGCGCGCGGTGGCGGAGCGGGACTTGAAAAAAATTTGGAACCCAGATGGCGTGTGGCGCGCGCTTATCAATGATCAACTGAAGGCGGCCGGTCAGGCTCCGCTGGGTTAGCGCGCCGCTTCGTCCTCCGGTAATAAAGATACACCGGCACGCCCGCGAGCATGAGCGCGGTGCCGAGCGCGGTGTTCAGAAACGCAGGTTGGCCGGTGGCGATGGCGCGTTGGTAGGCGGAGACGTCGTTCCACACGGTCAGGACTAAATACACCAGCCCGAAGGCCACGAACGCGAGCGGCACGAAAGGATAGCCCGGCACCTTGAACGGGCGCGGCGCGTCCGGCTCGCGGCGGCGCAGGACGATCACGGCCCACGCGTTCGCGGCGTAAAACATCCAGCTCACAAAAATCAGCGTGTCGGTGAGCGTGTCGAAAGTGCCGCTGAACAGCAGCACGACGCTCCATGCACCTTGCGCGAGCAGCGACGCGCCCGGCGTGTGAAAGTGCGGATGCGTGCGGCCCATCGCGGCGGGGAACAGCCCGCGCCCGGCCATCGAGAAATACACACGCGCGCTGGCGAGGATGACGGCGTTGGCCGCGCCGAAGGTCGAGAGCATGACGGCCACCGCGATCCAGCGTCCGCCGCCAGGCACGCAGCGCTCGGCCACGTCGGCGGCGACGAGTTTGGATTTCGCCATTTCATCCACGGGCAGCACGTAGGCGTAAATCACGCAGAGGAGCATGTAGAGCCCGGTGACGAGCAGGATGCCGAGGATGAGGCTGCGCGGCAGATCGCGTTGCGGAGATTTCAATTCGCCGCTGATGAAAGTGATTTTGTGCCAGCCGTCGTAGGCCCAGAACGCGCCTTGCAACGCGGCGGCAATCGCCGCCCAGAACGCCAGGCCCGTCGGGCGAATCACGGTGCTGGCCGTGGTGAGATTGTCGAAGTCCCCGACGCCGGGCGTGAACAGAACGAGCGCGGCGAGGCCGAGCATCGCGGCCATTTTCGCGATGGAAAAAATGTTCTGCACCAGTCCGCCGAAGCGCACGCCGAGATAGTTCACCACCGTAAGCAGGATGATCGCGGCGGCGGCGAGCGACTTCACGCCGAGTTCCTTGAAGGGCGCGAGATCGCCGAGCAATGGCACGCGCAACGTCCACGCGGCAAGCGAGGCGGAGGCTTCAGGCAGCGGGAAAATTTGCGCCGAGTATTCGGCGAAAACGTAGGTCATCGCGGCGATGGAGCCGGTTTGAATCACGGCGAAGAGCGACCAGCCGAAGAGGAAGGCGGTGAACGGTCCGTAGGCGCGTTCGAGATATACGTATTGCCCGCCCGTGTGCGGCATCATCGCGGCGAGTTCGGCGTTGCTCAACGCGCCAAGAATCGAGACGACGCCCGCGAGCAGCCACACGCCGAGCAGCACTTGCGGCGAACCGACTTCCGCCGCCATCACGCCCGCCTTGCGGAAAATCCCCGAGCCAATGACGCCGCCCGCCACCAGCATGATGGCGCTGAACAGGCCGAGCGTGGGCGTCAAGCTCGCGGACTGCGGGCGTGGGGTCGGGGTGTCGCTCATCGGTGCGTCGGGCGCAGCGTATCGGCGGCGTGGGCGGAAGGAAGGGAGAAACTGGCGGCGCGGGTGCGTCTTGGGACTCCCATCAACGCGAGACCGGAAAGTCTCGCCACCTGCCGGCTGGAAAGCCGGCAGGTTGAGACACATTCTTGTGTCGAGTCAGAGTCCGGCCCCACTACCTTGTCCGCCAAAATAACCGCTGGCGCACCCCATTGTCGCGTGATACAACGCCCGGCTCCGCTCGCGGAAACGGGCGGGAAACTGACGGAGAAATTGATTTTATGGCACTGCACAACAGCTTGCGCGCTTCCAGCACCCTGGGCGCGAAACGGAACACTCTGAAGCGCTTCGAGCGCGTGGCCCTGCTCAAAAAGCGCGGCCTGTGGAAAGAGGGCGACCGCGTGACCGGCCTGCGCAAGACCAAGCCCGACGCGTGATCCAATGCGGAGTGCGGAGTGCGGAATGCGGAGTGACTGACGTTGACTCCTCATTCCGCACTTCGCATTCCGCACTCCCAAATGGTTCGCCTGC
>JANOAY010000043.1:0-3314 GCA_031411375.1 Pedosphaera sp.
AAACTTCGTGGCCATCCTTGCCTGCCACCCGCGAGCGGTTGTTGAAACCGTGCGTGGCGTAAATCCAGCCGTCATTGCCACGGCGGAAGCTGGCCTGGTTGCCGTGCGTGTCGCGCGTGTGATCGAAGGGGCCGAGGATAATTTCCTTTTTGTCCGCGACGAGATCGCCGTCGAGGTCTTCAAAGAGCCAGATGTTCGGGATGCTCCAGCCAATGCACTTCCAAGTCAGCTTGCCGCTGCCATCGCTCGACGGGCTTTGAAACGGATAGAGGCCGATGGGGATGTTCAAGTTGGTCGCGAAGGTCGTGACTTTTTGCGCGCGGCCATTCGCATCGAAGTCGGAGAGAATGCGGATGGTGTCGCGCGGGCTGGCATTCGTCGGCCACGGGTACTCGCGCGATTCGGTGAACCACAGCCGGCCCGCGCCATCGAACTGCATGTTCATCGGCTTGCGAAGCTGTGGCTCGGCGGCGACGAGCTGCACGGTGAAGCCGGGCGGGAGATTAAAGGTCTTCTGCTGTTGCTCCGACGTGAGCGGTTCGGTGGTGCGCACGCCTTCGGCGAACGGATCGTTGGCGGCGGTCAGGCTCACAGCGACGAGCGCGGGCAAAAAATGGGCGGCGAATTTCATTCAGCTTTCTCTGGTTTCTGGAATTGTTCGCAGCAATGGACGCGCAAGGGAACCCGGAACATTCAACGCCCGTCGTAACGCAGGCTTTCCAGCAGGCAGGTTCCGAGACTTTCCAGTCTCGTGAACACGAGGCTGAAAGCCTCTCAATTTGCCGACAAGAATGTCGGCGTTACCCCATCGACATGCACGTCCACATCGTCGGCAACGGCCTGCGCGGCAGCGGTTGCTGGCTGAAGGTCGGCGCGCTGCATCGCCCGCTCGCGGGCTTCATGCTGCGACACATTGGCGTAGGCGTGAGCACGCGCGCGCCGGAGTTTGATGAAGCGTATGCGAATCATCTCGCGAAACTGGTGCGCGATTCATCGCTCGGTGGAGCGGTGATTTTGGCCCAAGACGAAGTGTATGACGCGAGCGGGCGGAAGCTGGACTTCGGCTCGTTCCACGTTCCGAACGATTACATTTTCAAACTCACGCGCGAACACCCGGAGTTCCTGCCCGCCGCCTCCATTCACCCCGCGCGCGCGGATGCGCTGGATGAACTCGAACGCTGCCTCGAAGCCGGTGCGGTGATGCTCAAGCTGTTGCCCAACTGCCACAACGTGGACTGCTCCGACGCGCGCTATAAAAAATTCTGGGAGCGCATGGCGGCGGCAAAATTGCCACTGCTCGCGCACACCGGCGGCGAACACACGGTGCCGGTCTTCGACAAAAAGCTCGCCGACCCGCGCGTGCTGCGGCTGCCGCTGGAATGCGGCGTCACCGTCATCGCCGCGCATTGCGCGACGAAAAGTGGACTGACCGACCCGGATTATTTTGACCTCCTCAGCGAGATGTTCGCGCAGCACGCAAACCTTTACGCCGACACCAGCGCGTTTAACACGCCGATTCGCGGACGGAACGTCCGCGCCTGCCTGCGCGAGCCGTTCGCCTCGAGGCTGGTTCACGGCAGCGACTATCCCGTGCCGATCTTCGGCCATTGGGCCTGGCTGCAACGCTTCGTGGACTGGAAAGAATTCCGCCGCTGCGAAGGTCTGGGGAACGTGCTGGAGAAGGACTATCAGTTGAAGGTGGCGATGGGCTTTCCGGCGGAGCATTTCACCCGGGCTTGGTCGCTGCTGCGAACGCTTCAGCCGTGAATAACGCGTAGAGCGAAAAGTACAAAAAACCGGGCCCGTCAGTCAGTGGATGACCGTCCGGGCCCGGGGAATTTCGAATTTAATACTTAGTAGGACTACGTGGAAATTCGGTCTGACCTGTATTGGGGCCTGACCGAAAACTGTTGGGCGACTCTGCAAAGAACAATTTTTTGTTCGCCCTGAAATCTTGCTGCCGTAATCCGGTCGTAAAAGAACATCTTCGCGGTTTCCTGTCAACCATCCTGTTTGCGAAATTCTCCGAGCGCCATCTCTAACCGCCAACCGCACGGCGGGTTCGGTTATGCAAGCCGTCTTCGGCTTTCCCATTTACAGCCCGAAGTGCCTCGCTAGTATCCGCGCGCCATGAAAAAGATCGAAGCCATCATCAAGCCGTTCAAGCTCGACGAAGTGAAGGAAGCCCTCGCCGCCGCTGGTGTCGAAGGCATGACCGTGAGCGAGGTCAAAGGCTTCGGGCGTCAGAAGGGCCACACCGAAATCTATCGTGGTAACGAATACACCGTGGATTTTCTGCCGAAGATCAAATTGGAAATCGTGGTCGCGGACAGCGTGGTTCACGGCGCGGTGGACGCGATTGTGAAGGCCGCGAAGACCGGCAAAATCGGCGACGGAAAAGTCTTTGTCACCACCGTTGAGGACGTGCTGCGCATCCGCACTGAGGAACGCGGCGAGCGCGCGGTGTAGCCGCGAGTTTTGCGAGCCATTTTTTGGATTTACCCGGCGGGGCTGAGAAATTTATCCTCGCGTCCAGCCTGCAAACATTTCCGTCTTCATTTCTTGACGAGTTGTTCACCATGAGACCTCTGCTCCACCCGGCTTCGCGGTCCGCTTTCTTCGCAAGATCGCCCCGTAATTTCAGCGTGAAACCGCCTGTGAATAACCTGCGGATAAAAGCCAATAAATTTCTGTGGTCACTCGCCGCTGGATTCGCCTAGAACCCTCCCACGCAAACTCGAAGTCGTGGTGAACCAAGCAATCGCAAAATTATCGGCGGCAGTCCTGTCTCTACGACAGGAGATTCGCCCTTATTTTTCAGTCTTTTTCTCACTTCCACCGCGCGTTGAGCCGGAAAACATTGGTGTCTCCCGGCGTGGCGTTTCAATTCGTCCGAATTTTGGCCTGAATTCACTTCGTCCCGTTCGCCGGAAAATCCGGCGCGCGGCGACGGTGAATAATTCCGATAAATCCTCCTTTTCTCATGCAAGCTTCCGCACAACAAATCTGGGGTTCCGTGCAGCAGTCCATTCAGCCGCTCGTCAGCACCGATCAGTTCCGGCTCTGGTTCTCGCACATCCATCCGAAGGCCCTCGATCACGATCTCTTCACGCTCGAAGTGAAGGATGAATTCACCGAAGTCTGGCTCGAGAAAAATTATCTCGATCTCATTCGCGAAAAGGCGATTCTCGCGCTCGGCCGGCCCATCAAAGTAAAACACGAAGTCGGGAACGGTCTGCCGGCAAATCAGACAGACACCGCCAGGCGCGACGCGCAGCCAAAAAACGGGACCGAGATCACCGAGCGGACTTCCA
>JANOAY010000044.1:0-2152 GCA_031411375.1 Pedosphaera sp.
CGTCCCGGCTGCCATTCGTCCACTGGCCGTCCCGGCTGGTGTTGCTTCGGCAGCCGGGACGGCTACCGGACTCAGGCAGGCGGGACGCCTGCCCCACTAACTACCAACGCCGACGGGCCGGCGGCTCAGGCTGCTCCACCACTGTCGAAGTGAACTTCACCACGCGCTGTTCCTCGAAGCGTTTGAGTTCCTGCTTCAGAGAACCAATCCGCTCGCCGGCTTTCTGCGCGAGCGAATGGTTGGGGAACAAATCCACGATGCGTTGCAGCGTCACGGCAGCGGCCTCGGTCTGGCCGGTGAGTTCGATTTGCAAATCGGCGAGCAGGTTCAGCCAGCGCGCGATGTGCTTGGGTGATTCGCCGGGCTGGGCCACGAGCAGTTCGATTTGCTCGGCGGCAAAATCAATCCGTCCGTAGATGCGCGCGTAGAGCACCGCGAGCCGCTCGCGCGCCTCCTGATCCTGCGGATGCACTTCGAGATGCGCGACGAGCTGCTTCGTCTCCTCCTTGGGGTCTTGGACTTTCGGCAAGAGATGCTCTTGCGATTTCAACAAGCCGAGATACTCCACGCCCGGTTTCATCTTCACCACGGACGGCTCGCGCGCGGCGATGAGCTGTTCGGTGCTGGCGAGGTGCGCGATGCGGTTGGCGGCCACGCGCGCGAACTCGGTGTCCGGCAGCAGCTCACGGATTTTCTCCAACGCCTGCCGCGCGGCCTCGGCGTCCTGCGCGTATTTCAATTGCCAGTCGGCCAGCGTGTTGAGCGCGAAGGCGAGGTTGGTCGGAGACTGTTTCGGCTGCGCGCACAGGCGATGCACGTCGTTCTCCGCCGCCGCGAGGTCGTTCAGATTTTCCGCGTGAATTTCCGCGATCATCATCTGGCCGGTGAAGTCGTTCGGGAATTTCTGCAACTGCTCCTGAATGGCGTAGAGCGATTCACGATGTTTGCCACGCTGGCGCAAACCTTGGGCGGTGGAATAGAGCGGCACCGGGTCCGGCTCTTCATCGCCGCCATCAAACGCGGAAAGCAACGGGCTGAACAGCGTGTGGATGATGCTCGGTCCCCACAAGATGGTGAGAACCAAACCGCCAGCCAGAGCGGAGAAGGCAACGATGGCCCCGATGATCATTCCTTCAATAAAGGAAACGCCGCCGGGCCGGTCGAGCATCCGACGGCTGAAGAAAAACAAGCCGCCGATGATGACTATCGTGACGATCCATTTGAACGCGAACCGGGCGGGGTCTTCAGATTTCTTGAGTGCGCGGACAAAGGCATAGAGGACGAGTGCAACAATTCCTAAAGCCACAAACGCCAAGAGAGCGATGCGAAGCGGCTGGGGCATGGTTCACCTTTCGTTGAACTGAAAGCGCAGCCGGGTGCTGGTCTTGGCGCGCACGTTGCGGATTTCCATTTCACGCACTTCCCAGCGGCCGCCGATGCGCTCGAAATCTTTGATCTCAAATTCTTTCAGCAGCCCCTTGCGGTCGTAGGCCTCGGCCATGAGCACGCCGGGCGTGCCTTCCGCGCGGGCCTCCTGGGGAATCCACGAGAGCACGTTCGAGTAGAGCGTGACGAGCGCGGGCCGGCTCTCCAGCACGTCGCAGCCTTGGCTCTTCCGCATCTGGCGGAACGCCAGCGATTGGATGGGCCAGTGGTAAAATTCCAGGCCGAGATCGATGAGCGCGAAATCGGAGCCGGCAAAATGGTTCGTCGCGATGTCGCCGCGGAAAATGGTCACGCGCTCGCCGTGCCGCCACTCGTATTGGTTCGGCTCGCCGGGAACGTGGCGGATGGTCAGCAACTCGACCGGCCCGTTCGTCGGCCGCGCCTCGTAAATCGAAGTCCAGTTGCTGCTCGTGACGGTGACGGTGCTTTTCAGCGGCACCTCGCGCACGGGCTGGCCGGGGGCTTTGAGTTGGAGCGTGGCGTTGATGCTCGTGTTCTCCGCCGGAGCCACGGCGCGCAACTCGCGCGCGAGCTTCTGGCCTTCGACGGGATCGTTGATGGGCGCAGGCGCGGCGGCGTGGAGATTCAAACCAAGCAACACGACAAACCAACGATGGTTGGGCGTCGCGCTCCGCGCGCGCCGGGGTGGGGCGTGGGAAATTCTGTTGCTCAACGTGCTGTCGTGGCCCGGCGCGCGCGGAGCGCG
>JANOAY010000045.1:0-3453 GCA_031411375.1 Pedosphaera sp.
GCGCGATCATCGCCAGCAAGATGGCGAAAGGGGCGATGGCCCAAGGTGCGGGTTCGTAAGGCACGCGGCGAGCCTATGGAATGGGGGGGGGGATTCCAAAATCCAAATCCCAAACAAATTCCAAAGTCCAAGGGACCAGAAATAACGGCACTGAAGCTGCCGCCTTCAACCAACCGCGCGGAGCAGCGGACCGCCGAGTCCGCTGTTCGTCCGCCGGACGAACAGCACGGTTCTGGCCGCAACAGCCGCACCGGACATGGCTGTCCGGTGCTCCTGCGCGTTCAAAACACTTCGGTCAGAATCCGCTCGCTCCGCTGGCGCACGGTCTGCGCGCGGGCGAACTGCCGCTTCGCCTGCGCCACCTTCTCCTCGAAGATGGCGGGCAAGAAGAGCAGCGGGAACGGCGTCAGCCACGCCACGCCCGCCGCCTCCGTCGCCACGCGGCGCAGCGGCGCGTAGAATTCCGCGTCCGCCGTCTCTTGCAGCGCGGCGCGGAGGAGCCGGTTCTTCAATTGCTCCAGCGCGGTTTCGCCGGTGCCGCGAAACGGCACGGCCGCGACCGGGGCCACGTCGAAACGTGTTTCCGGTTCAAACCAGGTCGGGAGCCTCTTCACTGTCGTCTTCATAAAAATGGGATTGCTGCCTGAAAGCACAAAACCCACGACTGCCTGAGCAATCGTGGGTTTTGGAAAAATTCTTTAGGTCAGTTCAGTCTTTGTTCCTCACGATGCCGAAGGCGCAGGCCGCACGCCAGCAGGACGAATGTCCCTGGCCGCGTTGGGCGCTCATTACTTTAATTGTCGGCATCAAATGCACGGGCGGAAGAAACAGGACGGGAGCGGGAGTGTCAAGAGCGGGGAGCAAAATCCAAATTCCAAACAAATTCCAAGCTCCCAACATCAAAGTCCAACCATGCACCTTGTCCGAGATTCACTTAGAGTTTGTGGTTTGGAATTTGTTTGGAATTTGGATTTTGGGATTGGAAATTTCCCCCGCATCAGGCTGGCAACCGCAGCACCGCCTCGAAGCCGCCGCCCTCGCGGTTCCGGCACGTCACCGACCCGTGGCAGGTCTCGACGCACGTCTTCACGATGGAAAGCCCCAAACCCACGCCGCCCGTCTCGCGGGCGCGCGAGGTGTCCACGCGGTAGAACGGATCAAACAGTTTTGCGAGCTCACTTTCCGGCACGCCGGAACCGCTGTCGCTCACCAGCAGTTCCACTTCGCCTTCGAGCGCGCTCGCCGTGACGGTGATCGGCCCGGCCTCGCCCGCGTAGCGGACGGCGTTGCGCAGCAGGTTGGAGACGGCGCGCACCAGCAGTTCGGGATCAACCAGCACGGACAATTCATCCGGCACTTCATTGCGGATCTCCGTGCCGTCGCGGGACTCGCGTTTCACGGCGCGCTCGACAAGCGGGCGGAGCGTGACGGTTTCCAGTCTCACGTTGCCCGCGCCGAGCGAGGCTTTCGAGAACGAGAGCAGTTCGTTGACGAGATTCGACATGTGCTGCACTTCCTCGCGCATGTCCTCGACGTACTGTTGGTCTTTCGGGTCGGCGCGTTCTTCGAGGATGCCCACGGCCATCTGCATCCGCGCGATGGGCGCGCAGAGCTCGTGCGCGATGTCGCCGCTGAAACGCTTCTGGCCGGTGACGAAGCCGCCGAGGCGCGCGGCCATGCGGTTGAGCGCACCGCCGAGCGAGCCGAGTTCGTCGCGCCGCCGCTCGCTCACGCGGATGTCGAACTTGCCCTCGGCCATTTCCGCCGCCGCGTGATTCATCTGCGCCAGCGCGCGCGTGATGCCGCCCACGAGCGGCAGCCAGAACAGCACCGAGAAAATCACCGCGCCGCCGCCGACCCAGAGCAGCGGTTTGAAATCCACGAGCAATCCGCCCGCGCTCATCGAGTCGGTGACGACGACGAGCGTGGCCGGCGAAGGCGGCGGCCCGCGCTCAATGACGGCGGTGCGGAGCAGAATCCAGTAACGCTTCGGGTCATCCGTCCGCACCACCAACGGATCCCGCACGCGGGCGACCTCGCGCGGCGGGCCGCGCAAGCCCGGCCCGCCGGGCGGCGGTTCGCCGTCGCGCGGTCCCGGTGGATTGGGTTGCGGATCGCGAGGCGGACGCCCCTCGCGCCGCTGTCCGCCCGGCGTGAACACTTTGTCGGCGACGGGCGGCGGCAGCGCGGTGGTCTCGCCCGCGAGCTGGCTGCCGTCATTGCGATAGAGCAGGAACTTCACCTGCCAGGCGCGGCTGGAGCGTTCAAGCAGGCGCGTCCATTCGGCGCCCGGCCGCTCGTTGATGTTCTCCATGAGAAGTTGCGCCTCGGACTTGAGCCGTTCGCCCGCGCGTCCGCCGAGCAGCATCTCCGGCCCGGCGCGGAACTGGAAAATGAACAGCGCGTAAATCGCCCCGCCCACGACCAGCAGGTTCAGGAAGAACCAGAGCAAAATTTTGCTGTAGAGGGGGAGGCGCATCACTTGGGAAATGACGAATGACGAATGACGAATGATGAAGAAGCTGCCGCGCTCTGCTCCGCCGGCTCGTCATTCGTCATTTGAAATTCCTCATTCATGATCGGGGTTGATAAACATGTACCCCGCCGACCGCACCGTCTTGATGAACCTCGGCTCCTTCGGATCGTCACCGAGTTTTTTCCGCAGCGCGGAGATGTGGACATCAATCGAGCGGTCAAAGACCTCGTAGTTGCGGTCGCGGATTTCCTCGAGCAACTGCTCGCGTGTCTTCACGCGGCCGCGCGCGCGGGCCAGGCTCGCAAGCAAATCATATTCGACCGGCGTGAGCGTGAGCGGCTGGCCGGCGAAGACCGCCGTGCGCGTGTTTGGATCCACGCGCAGTTGGCCAACTGTCACTTCCGCTTCGCGTCCGTCCGCTGGTTTCTGCGTGCTGGTGTGCATGGAGCGGCGCATTACCGCGCGCAGGCGGGCCAGCAGTTCGCGCGTGGAAAATGTTTTCGGCAGATAGTCATCCGCGCCAATTTCGAGTCCCACGATGCGGTCCGCCTCGTCGCCGCGCGCGGTCAGCATCAGCACCGGCACGTCGCTGGTCTTGCGGATGCTTTTCAGCACCTCAAACCCGTCCATGCCCGGCAGCATCACGTCGAGGATGATGGCGGCCCACTCCTCGCCCGTGGCCTTCTCCACACCGCCGGGGCCGGTGTGAACAAGCGTCACGTCGTAGCCCATCGGCATGAGATACTCGGCAATGAGGCGGCAAAGCTTCTTGTCGTCGTCAATGACGAGGAGGCGCGGGCGTGTCGGTGCGGCGGTCACGCGGCGCAGCATAGAGATCCGGCGCGGAATGTCCGCCACATTTACAAGCGCTTAACAATTTGAACTTGGGAGCGCCGGCATACATGCCAGCGTGATCTTGTGCAAGCGACGACGTGAGAAAAAAACATGAATGACGCGGAAAGGATGCCCGCGCTCCC
>JANOAY010000046.1:0-2318 GCA_031411375.1 Pedosphaera sp.
CGCGAAGGAGGAGGCGTCTGATGCTGCGCGCCAGCATTTGGAGTGCGGTCGCTTCAGCGCCGCTTTCGGACGCGTAGACTTTGCCGTGCTTCAAACTCCCGGCAGCGTCGCACCCGTGGGGTTCCCGAAATATTTCCACAATTGATCAAACAACTGCCGGAACGGCTGCACGAGTTTTGGATCGCTGGTCAGGATAAAATTCTCCTCGTTGTTCAGCGAAGCCGAGCGCGTCCAGTTGTAGCTGCCGTTGAGCAGCAGGCCGCCGTCGAACAGGGCGAACTTGTGGTGCATGTGATACGCCGTGACATCCAGCCGGACTGGCACGCCCGCGCGTTCGAGTCGTTGAATATCCGAACCGGCATCATACGACTTGTCGTTGTCCGTGATCACTCGCAGCGCCACGCCGCGCCGATGCGCGCGGGTGATGGCTTCGGTGATGCGATCGTCCGTGATGGTGAAAACACAAACGTCCACGGAACGCCGCGCACCCTCGAACAATCGCACGATGCGGCTGGCGCAATCATGCTGCGGACTGAAGCACGCCTCGGCGATGGAAGCGGCGGGCGCGCTGGAAGCAATCGGGGTCAGGAGTTTGACGATGCGCTCCAGCCAGTTGATCGCGGAATGCGGCGGCACGGAGTTTCGGTCTAGTGCTTCACGAGCCAAATCGAAAGCCATGCTCTGATACAAACCGCGCTTCTGACTGTCCGGTGCGACCTTCTCCAGCCACGCACGGAACGAGTCGCGCTCCGTGCGATCCAACTGGCCGTCTTGCAGGCTGGCCGCGAGAACGGCTTTTACTTCGTGGTCTTGCATAACGGCTTCCACTGGACGGACGGAAACTTGGAGTGCGGCGACTTGTCGCCGCCTTTTCCCACCGCGACTGGTCGCGGTGAGCGGCCTGATTTGGCGACCAGTCGCCAAATGAAAAGGCGGTGACAAGTCCCCGCACTCCAAAAAGACCCCGCCCGTGTTGCCACTGCTTTCACGACGAGAGGCTCAGTGCTTCCGCGAGAGGTCGGGCATTTTCTTGAAGCGCGCCAGCGGGTCTTCTTTCGCCGTCGAGGTCGGCGCAGCGGACGGCGCGTGAGCGGTGATTGTTGGTGATACGCTGGCCACGAACTCGGAACTGGCCGGTGTGGCGACAGCGCGCGGAGCTGCGGCGGGCCGTGCTTCAAAAAACGAACTCTGGCCCGGCAAAGTTCCGAAGCTGCTGCCAGCGGGCGCGCTGCTCGGAGCAGCGGTCACTGCCACGGGCGTCAGGTGACTAGCCGGAATCGGAGGGGGCGCTTCCGTCATCGGCGCGCACCAGCACAGCCGCACCGTGGGCACCGGTCCCATGTAAATCGTCAGTTGATGGTATTCCAGATGTTGCAACGACACCTTGTCTGACATGTCCTCGGCTTTCAGCAGCGCGGTCAGAATGGCGTGAGTCGTCGGGTGGCTTGCGTTCGCGTCGGCCAGTGAGCGTAGCGTGGAGAAGGAAACGTCCGCCACTTTCTCCAGGTGAACGATCAGGCGCTGGGGGACGGCCAGTTCCATTTCCACGTTCTCCAGTTCGTAGCCCGCCGCGCGAAACGTCTCCGCGCGCTCGTCGATTTCGTGTAGCGCCGCGATGAGCCGTCCTTCGTCATTCGCCACCAGGCCGTGCGCGGCGTCCTGCACCGTGCGGCGCATCTGGTGCATCTGGCCGGCGGTGGCCAGCACGGCTTCGCGGAGTTCCGCGGCCCGCGCGGGCGCGCTTTCAATGACGCTCGCGATCTGCGCCGCCTTCTGCCGCGCGTCCTGCACTTTGGTGATGAACTTTTTCATAGGCTGTCAGGGGTTGACCACGAATGGACACGAATACACACGAATGAAAGCAGCGCCGCCCCTCGGAGCACCGGACAGCCTTGTCCGGTGAACGTGCGTGGCGGAGGGAGTGACGAAGTTTGCGAGTAGCGCGAATGACCGAAGCCCAACGACCCGACGCGCGGGACGCAACGATGGCAACCACGCAGCTCCCGCCGGGTTCGTCGCAGCGCATGGTTAAGCCGCGTGATCAACCAACCGAAAGTGCTCATTTGTTTTCCTTTCGTCTTTTTGCTTTGACTCGAAAGACGACGTAAAACTGACACGCGATACCCAACAGTAGGAACCAGCCCGAAAGTCTCGACTTGTCCGCATGATAATCCGCCAAGTTGTCATGGATTTCATTTTGCTGGCGATACGTCGCTACCAGAATTTTTTCGGCCTGCGGACGGGATTCTTCGTTTGGAATTGTCCGGACCATTTCAGCGATTTGCTCCGGCTGCTTCATCCTGAGCTGGTCGGTTTTG
>JANOAY010000047.1:0-10011 GCA_031411375.1 Pedosphaera sp.
CCGCGTCCAGCCGGTGCTCGGTGTCGTCGGCAAACCACGTTTGCAACTGGCACGTCGAGGCCGTGCGGTAGGTGCCGCCGCAGTCCACAAACTGTTTGTCGAGCCGCGCCAGTTCCGTGACGTGCGCGTGCGGCGGCACCGCGCCGCCCGTGGGCAGCACGAAGCGCAGCGTCTTCGTGGGATGCGGCGCGAGGGCCTGCTTGAGTTCAGAAACTTTCATGGTGTGTTTGTTTGGAGTGGTTGCTGGAAATCGTTTCCGGTCTGGAGCGAATTGCGTTCTCCCTCACCCCGGCCCTCTCCTGCTGGGAGAGGGAGCACGGCATTCAGCCTCACTGCTATCCAGCGCGCTCGATTTGTCGAACGCTGGCTGACTTTCTCCCTCGCCCAGCGGGAGAGGGCCGGGGTGAGAGAGAACACGTCGCCTTTGCCAGGAGTGATCATTATAGCCATGAGTCTAAACCGTTTCAGTCGAGCAGCCCGGGCAGCAGTCTTTCTCCTTCATGCAGCGGCAGGAAAACACGGCCAGTAGCGCGCCGAGCGTGGGCGCGACGAGGTAAATCCATTGGTGCGTGAACTTGAACGTGACCAGCGCGGGCGCGAACGACCGCACCGGATTCATGGACGCCCCGCAGATTGGCCCCGCGAACATCGCCTCCAGCGCGATGACCGCGCCGACCGCGATGCCGGCGGTGATGCCCTTCTCCTTCGCGCCCGTGGACACGTTCAGAATCACCAGCATGAGGATGAAGGTCAGCACCACTTCGAGCACGAACGACTGCGCGGGCGGGCCCGCGGGGAACGTCGCGCCGAGTGTGGGATGCGCGGGGAAAAGAAAACGCAGCAGCGCGCTGGCTGCAACTGCGCCGCCGAGTTGCGCGCCGAGGTAGGGCAAAATGCTGCGCGCGGGGAAGCGTCCCGCCACCCAGAACGCGAGCGTGACCGCCGGGTTCAAGTGCGCGCCCGAGACGTCGCCCACGGTGTAAATCATCGCCAGCACGATGAGTCCGAAGGTCAGCGCGATGCCGACGTGCGTGATGGCCCCGCCGCTCACGTCATTGATGGTGATCGCGCCCGTGCCCGCGAAGACCAGCGCGAAGGTGCCGAAAAATTCAGCGGAGAACTTTTTCATGGTTCAGCAGCAGGGGGCTTTCTTTTTCCCCGCGCGCTTGGGCGCTGGCTCGCAGCAATTGCTGGCGATGCTCGCGGCTTCGTGGGTCACGGATTGCAGCCGCTTTAAGTCGTCGCGGAAGAGTTCGCGCTCGTGAATGCAGTCCTGGAGACACTGCAAATGTTTCTCCAGTTCGTAGCCGCGCCGGTCGGGCAGCTTGTAGATGCGCCAGTTCTGGTGCTGACGGGATTCCACGAGACCGCGCGCCTTCAGGTAGTTGAGGTGTTTGGAAATTTTTACCTGCGGCTCGCGTAGCACGGACTGGAAATGGCAGACGCAGAGCGGCGCGTGCGCGAGCAGATGCAGGATGCGCAGCCGCGTCTCGTCGCACAGGCATTCGTAGATTTGCACCAGCTTCATGCGCGCATCTGTATTCTCTCGCAGGAATGTTGTCCAAGAAAAAATCTGGGAGCAACGGCTTCCGGTGGTGGAAGCGGCTGCGCTGCGAACCCATCCTGGTAACGCTGCCGAACGCGAACGGTGACGGCGTGCTGAGCGAGGAAATCGCGCACAGCGTGGCGAACTAGGTGAAGGGTGATCCCGGCTTCGGCGACAACAGCTCGCTGTATGCGTCCTTCGGCTCCATCCGCAAGGCGGCTCGCAAGAGCGGCTTGATCCGCGTGGCGACCAAAGCGGCGCCCGCCCCGGCGGACTTGATAATCGCGGCGTAAGCTGCGGAGAAATCAGAAACCAGATCAGTCTTGGCTGGTCTGGTTTTCTTGTTAGGCAGCAGGCTTGCGGAATATCAAAACTCGGTCCTGCCGATCACCCGCCCAGATACGCGCTCTTCACCTTGGGGTCCTGGCGCAAGGCCGCCGCGCGGTCTTGCAAAATAATCCGCCCCGTCTCCAGCACGTAGCCGTATTTGGAAATCTCCAGCGCGAGATTCGCGTTCTGTTCCACCAGCAGGATGGTGATGCCTTGTTCGCGGTTAATCTCCACGACCTTCTCGAAGATGGTTTTCACCAGCAGCGGCGCGATGCCGAGCGACGGCTCATCCAGCATCAGGAACTTCGGCTTGCTCATCAGCGCGCGGCCGATGGCCAGCATCTGCTGCTCGCCGCCCGAGAGCGTGCCGGACACCTGGCCCACGCGTTCCTTCAGGCGCGGGAAGATGTTGAAGACGTAATCGAGTTCCGGCTGGAAATCATCGCGGCGCAGATACGCGCCCATGCGGAGGTTTTCCATCACGGTCAGGTTCGCGAAGACCATGCGGCCCTCGGGCACATGCGCCAGTCCAAGGGCCACGAGCTTGTGCGCCGGAGTGTTCGTAATGTTCGCGCCTTCGTAAATCACTTCACCGCTGGCAGCCTTCACCAATCCGGAGATCGCGCGCAACGTCGTGGTCTTCCCAGCGCCATTGCCACCGATGAGCGTCACGATGTCGCCGCGCTGGATGGAGAACGAGATTCCGTGGAGCGCGCGGCAGACGCCGTAGTTCACTGTCAGGTCTTTCACCTCCAGCACGGGCGGAGAATTGGTGGAGGCGGCACTCATGGAACGCAGGGCTTCGGATCACCGAGATAGGCTTCGATGACTTTCGGGTTGCAGCGGATTTCGTCTGGCGTGCCTTCGGCGATTTTCACGCCGTAATCGAGCACTGCGATGCGCTGGCAGATGCCCATGACGACCTGCATGTCGTGCTCGACCAGCAGCACTGCGATGCGGAATTTGTCCTTCACGAACTGGATTGTCTTCATCAGTTCGACTTTCTCCGTCGGGTTCATGCCGGCGGCGGGTTCGTCGAGCAGCAGAAGTTTCGGTTGCGTGGCGAGCGCGCGGACGATTTCCAACCGCCGCTGATCTCCGTAGGGCAACGACTTGGCCTCGCTGTGGCGGAAGCGGCCGAGCTTGAACACGTCGAGCAGTTCCAGCACCTGCTTCTCGACCGCGCTCTCGCCATCGCGGAAGCCGCGCCCGCGCCACAGCGCATCGCGAATGCCGTGCGGGCGATGCAGTTGCACGGCGGCCCGCACGTTGTCGAAGACGCTCAGGCTGGCGAACAACCGGATGTTCTGAAACGTGCGCGCGATGCCGAGCTTCGTGAGCTGGTGCGGCTTCAACCCGCCAGTCGCCTGGGCGCCAAATTGAATCGCCCCGCTCGTCGGCTGATAAACGCCGGTGATGAGATTGAACGCCGTGGTCTTCCCCGCACCGTTCGGACCGATGAGCCCAACCAGTTCGTCGCTTCCGATGCTCAAGCTCAATTCCGACACCGCCGTCAGTCCGCCGAAGCGGATGGTGACCTGATTGAGCTGGAGCAGGGGGGCACTCACGCCTTGCCTCCCTTGACTCGGCCAAACGTGAACAGTCCCTGCGGTCGCGCCATCATCAGGCCGATGATGAGCAGCGAGTAAATAATCATCCGGTAGTCCGCAAAGCCGCGCAGGAACTCCGGCAGCAGCGTGAGCAGAATGGCCGCGATGACCACACCCGCCGTCCGTCCCATGCCGCCGAGGATCACCATGACCACGATGTCGATGGACTTCATGAAGTCGAAGCCGCTCGGCGAGAGAAACTGTTTATGGTGCGCGTAGAGTCCGCCGGCCACGCCAGCGAAGAACGCGCCGATGACGAACGCGGTGACCTTGTAGCGCACCGGATTGATGCCCATCGCGCCCGCCGCGATTTCATCGTCATGCACGGCGATGAAGCCGCGTCCGTAGGTCGAGTTCACCAACGCGGCGACGACGAAGACCGTCACCGCCGCCAGCGCCCAGGCCCAGCCGAAGTTCGTGAGCGTGGCGATGCCTTTCATGCCGCTCGCACCGCCCATGTTTTCCAACATGCTCGCAATGCCACCGCTAAAATGTTTCGCCTGCGTGTCGGCGGTTTGCAGGACGACGCGAATGATTTCGCCAAAGCCCAGTGTGACGATAGCGAGGTAATCCCCGCGCAGTCGCAACGAGGGAATGCCCACTGCAAGTCCGGTTGCCGCCGCGACGAATCCGGCCATCAGCAACGCGAGTGCGAAATAAACTTCACCGAGGATCGGCGAGACTTTGGCCGCATTCAGCGCCCACGTCATCGAAGCTGCCGTGTAGGCACCCACCGCCATGAATCCCGCATGGCCGAGACTGAATTGTCCTGTGTGGCCGTTGATGAGATTCAGGCTGACCGCGAGTATGATGTTGATGCCGATGTCGATGGCGAGGCCGAGGTAGTAGCGGTTGAATTGCGCGGAGAAGTACGAAATCGCGAACGCCGCCGCGATGGCCACGAACAGGAATGTTTTCGTGTGCCGGTCCATGTCAAACTTTCTCCGGCTGCAACTTGCCGAGCAACCCCGCCGGGCGGAAGAGCAGAATCAAAATCAGGATCGCGAAGGCGATGCCGTCGCGATATGGCGAGATGGCGGGAATGCCGCCGGCCACCGTCTCGATCAGGCCGAGCAAGATGCCACCGAGCGCCGCGCCGGGGAGGTTGCCGATGCCGCCGAAGACTGCGGCGACGAACGCTTTCAGGCCGGTCTGCACGCCCATGAGCGGGTCAATGCTGGCGTAGCTCATGGCGTAGAGAATCCCGCCCGCCGCCGCCAGCGCCGAGCCGAGGCCGAAGGTGAAGGAGATGACGAAGTTGACGTTGATGCCCATGAGCGCGGCCGCCTTCTCGTTGAACGACACCGCCCGCATCGCCGTGCCAATTTTAGTTTTCTGAACAATGAAGGTGAGCGCAATCAGCAGCAACAGCGTGGCGACGAGCACGAGCACTTGACTCGATCCCACGACGAGGCCGCCGAGCTTCCAGTTCGTGGCCGGAATTAAATCGGGAAAGCTGCGCGGAGCCGCGCCGAACACGGCCTTGTGCTGGCAGGTGTATTCGATGAAGAGCGACACGCCGATGGCCGTGATGAGCACGATGAGCTTGGGCCGGTTCCGCAACGGACGATACGCGAGGAACTCGATAAGCATGCCGATGCCCGCGCAAGCCACCATCGCCAGCGCGAGCACGACGACGGCGCTGAGGTACGATTGCGCGGGGAGAAACCGGTTGACCAACGGCGCGAGAAAATATCCGGCAAACGCGCCGAGCATGAACACGTCGCCGTGCGCGAAATTGATGAAGCGCAGGACGCCATAAACCATCGTGTAGCCGAGGGCGATGAGCGCGTAGATGGCGCCGAGCGCCATGCCGTTGACGAGTTGTTGAAGAATTTCGCCCAAGCTAAACGGGGTTAGGGCGAAACAGTTTCGAGATAAGCGAACTTGCCGCCTTTGACCTGCAAAATCACCGCCGACTTCACGGCGTCGCGCGCGGCATTCAAGGTGATGCGACCAGTCACAGCCTCGAAGTCTTTTGTGACCGCCAAAGCTTCACGGACCTTTGGACCTTCAGCGCTGCCCGCGCGCTTGATGGCATCCACGAGCACAATGGCGGAATCGTAGCCGCAGGCGGCGAGCGCGTCCGGCACTTTGCCGTTCCAGCGCTTCTTGTAATTCTCGACGAATTTCTTGCTCGTGGGCGAGCCGACCTCGGGGCTGTAATGCGTGGAGAAGTAATGACCCTCGACTGCGTCCTTGCCGATTTCCGTCAGCTTCTCGGATTCCCAGCCGTCACCGCCGAGCAGTGGCACGTTCAGGCCGAGTTGCTTGGCCTGGATGGCGATGAGCGCGGCGTCGGTGTAGTAGCCGGGGATGAACACGGCGTCCGGGCTGGCGGCTTTGATCGCGGTGAGTTGCGCTTTGAAATCTTTGTCGCCGCCATTAAAGTCGAGTTCCACGACGATGGTGCCGCCGTTCTTCGCGACCTGTTCCTTGAAGAACTTCGCCAGCCCTTTGCTGTAATCGCTTTTCACGTCCGTGAACACGGCGAGCTTTTTCGCTTTCAGAGTTTTCATGGCGAAGTTCGCCATCACCGTGCCTTGGAAAGGATCAATGAAGCAGACGCGGAAAATGTAATCGCCGGTCTCGGTGACTTTCGGATTGGTCGAGGACGGCGAGACCATCGGGATTTTGTTTTGCTGGCAGATGGGCGCTGCTTCGAGCGAGCGGCTCGACGCGACTTCGCCGAGCATCGCCACCACGCCGTCACGCGCGACGAGCTTGTTCACGACCGTGGCCGGTTCGCCGGCCTTGGACTGCGTGTCCTCGGTGAGCAGTTCGAGCTTCTTGCCGAGCACCCCGCCCGCCGCGTTGATTTCCTCGATGGCCATCAAGGTGCCCTCGTGCGACGAGATCCCGAAGGTCGCTTCCTTGCCCGTGAGCGACGCGAACTCACCGATTTTGATGACGCCGCCGCTGGCACTGCCGCCGCTGCCACTACCAGCACTGCCGCCTTCTTGTTTGTTGCAACCGGCGACGTACACCGCCGCTAGAATGGCGAAGAACCAGTGAAAATGTTTGGTCATAAAAGCGTTAGGAAATTTTTACCCGGCGCAGACCGTAGGAAACGGCGTCTGGCATTTCAACAGCAATGGCAGGCGGAAAAAACGGCACGCAGGCTTTCCAGCCCGCAGCACTGTGCCACGACCAGACGCGTCGGTATCGCCGGAAGCAATCAGCCATTCGGTCGTTGCTGCGGACTGGAAGGTCCGCGCGCCGTGGCGGCCTACGCCGCTGCACATTCCGGCAGCGCATCCCACGCCGTGGCGTAGCCGCACAACCAGTCGAGGGCGAGATGTCGCGAGGCGACGAGTTGCGCGCAGCGTGACTGGACGGACTCGGGCGCTTTCGTGAAGGGCTTTCCGTTCAGAGGAAAATCATTCTGCACCGGACGGGCGATGGCGCCGGCGGCGTGCGCCTCCTCGGCGGCGATGCCAATCAGCATTCCGTAATCGTGGCCAGGCGGTGGCGTCGGCTGCGCACGCTGGACGGCAGCCATGTTCGTGCGCCATAGCCAGCACTCGGCGGCGGCGCGCTGGGCTCTGAGACTTTCCACGGGGCGCAACTGTGTGATGCCGCGCAGGAGGTCCGAACCGTCATAAGGGAAGCCTGCGAGCTTGTCGCTGTGCGGGGCCATGACGGCATTCGCGGGCCAGCCGAGCAGCGGTTGCAGGTCGGGCAGAGGGAAAGGCTCGTGGTAGCCGGGAAATTTTTCTTGGACTGACAACGCCCACAGCAGCACGCCGACGGCTTCGACGCGTTCGCTTTGCAACTCATGCTGCGCCGGCGCCCATGCGCCGGGCGGGGCGGACAGCGCATCAAGTTCGTCCGCGGTGAATTGCGCGGTGAACCCCTGATCGTTCAGCCAGCGGCTCAGGCGCTGGGCGAGTTCGTGATACGCCGTAGCGTCGTCCGCGCTGATGGCCAGCGCGGTGGCTGATTCGAGCGTGCCACGGATGACGAGGGACGAGAGGCAGAGGGCGCGCCCGATCACGGTCGCGTGGTCGGGAGGCTGCGGGGCGTTGACTGGCGATGACACGAAAAGTTTATCGGCGAAAGGCCCGGCAAAATTGAACCGCACTCAAGTCTGATCCCATGGACTGACTTCCAGTCTTAGCGAATGACTTTCCGTGCAGCCGTGCGACAATGCGCCGTCTCAGAGAAGGAGGATTATGAAAGCAATTTTGTTCGCATTGATTTGGCTCGGTGCGCTCGCCGCCCAAGCGGCGTTGACCAACAAGGTGTTGATCATTGGCATCGACGGCACCATGCCGAGCGCGATGGCCGTGGCGAGCACGCCGAACCTCAATTCGCTCAAGTCGAACGGCTGCCATTCCGTGCGCGTGGTGTCGCATCCCGTCACGCACAGTGCGGCGGCGTGGTCGAGCCTCTTCACCGGCGTGTGGGGCGACAAGCACGGCGTCAATGATCCCGGCAATAGTTTTGCGGGGAATCAATTCGCCGCGTATCCCAGTTTCTTCAAACGTCTCGAACAGGCGAACAGCAACTGGAACACTCTCGCCTTCGCGCGCTGGGCACCAATGCTCACGGCAGTGCCCGATGCGGATGTGGAATTGTCCTTCGGCAGCGATGCCGCCGTGACCACGGAAACCTGCCTGCGACTGACGAATTCCAATCCCGACGTGATGTGGATGCTGCTCCTTGATGTCGATTCCGCCGGCCACAGTTCGGGCTGGGGGCCGAC
Source organism: Pedosphaera sp. (assembly GCA_031411375.1). GTDB lineage: Bacteria > Verrucomicrobiota > Verrucomicrobiia > Limisphaerales > SIBH01 > JANNGC01. The sequence goes on from JANOAY010000047.1 coordinate 8,195, forward strand.
GGTGAGCAATTACGTGCGGGCCATCGAGATCGCGGATGGACGTGTCGGGCAGATCATTGGCGCGCTGACGAATCGCGTGAGTTACTCGAATGAGAACTGGCTCGTGATTGTGCAGACCGATCACGGCGAACACGATCATCCTGACCCCGAGCGTTCGCAGATTGTCTTCTCGATCTACAGCGGCCCGTCCGCCGCGCGTGGCGTGATCTGGCCCGCCCCGACGATTGTGGATGTGTGCGCCACGGTGCTGACGCACATGGGCGTGCCGATCAATCCGGCGTGGAATCTCGATGCGCGTGTGGCGGGGTTGCCACTACGGCCCACCAGTTACGAGACCAATTTGATTTTCAACGGCGGCGCGGAAGCGAACTCCGGCACGAACAATTACACGACCAATCGCGGCGTGGCCTGGTGGTTCGACATTTCCAGCACCACGCTGGGCGTCTATGGCGCGAACACGAATTTTCCGTCGCCCGCCAGTCACGGGCCGACGAATCGTGGGGTGAATTTTTTCTTCGGCGGACGCACCAGCGGCTTCCTGCTCCAGCGCATCGACGTCTCCGACGTGGCAGCGGACGTGAGTGATCCCGGATTGGACTACGCGCTGTCCGGGTGGTTCGGCGGTGCTGGCGCGCAAGGTGATTTCTCTGCGCTCACGGCGCGATTCCTCAACGCGACGGGCGCAGTCATCGGCTCCAACATCATCGGTCAGGTGATGGCGAGCGACCGCACGAATGTGACCAGCCTGTTGGCACGCAGCACGAACGGAACGCTGCCGGGCGGCACGCGCTTCGTGGAGTTCATGCTCACCAACCGCGTCGTCACCGGATCAAACGACGCCAGCGCGGACAATCTTTCTTTCACGCTTACGTTGAAACCGGAGCCGCCGCTGTTCATTGCGACACACGGGGCGATCACGAACGGCTGGCGCGTTGAATTCGCGAGTGCGACCAACCGTGTTTACCTGCTGGAGCGTTCACAATTCTTCGATCAATGGACGGAAATCACCGTGTCGGCGGCAGGTTCTGGCGCATTGCTTTCGCTGACGGACACCAATCCGCCCGCGGGTCAGGCGTTCTATCGCGTGCAACGGCGCAAGCCGTGAAAAAATCCGGAAGTTTGATCCACAAACTTATTCACCGTGGGAGTTTTCGGGATCGATTCACTGGTGAACAACTTTCTCCACATCGCGTTCCACCTTGCGAACATTGGACCAAACTCACTCGGTGAAATTTCCTCCGGTGAACAACCCGGTGCATATGATTCAGTTCACGAGAATTAAAAATCTGCTAGCCTCTTTTCAGTTCATTGAAAGAACAACGGGTTGGTGAAAACGAAAGTTTGAACTGACTTGTTCAGGATAATCCCGGGTGACCGGGGAAAGATTGGACCAGGCTGGTTGGTTCGGTCCCTCTTGGAGCGATTGGCGAAAGCCGCGCGGATGGAGGCAGGATTCACCGGTTCCTCGGACGGCGTTCGCGCGCCGTCCGAAACGCGAAAATGGAACCCAAGCGACGAGCCGCGATGAGAAGCCGCGGCCAGTCGAGTGAAGTAGTTTGCGGGCGGTTTCGGCCCGCAGACGAATCGCAGTGGCCCAAAGGGCCGACGGTTGTTACTGCGCACCAGCACGGAACGGATGACTCTGGCGGTCTTCGGCAACGAAGGTCTGCTCAACGAAAGGCGCCGAAAGGCGGGACAAAGGGAGCATGCGGTCCGGGAAGGACACGAGATCGAGGCAGGATTCGTGAAAACCTTCCGCCATGTCGGCGATGTCGAAAAAGGCACCGCTGGCCTGTGAGCGAAAAACAACCTGAGAG
>JANOAY010000048.1:0-2077 GCA_031411375.1 Pedosphaera sp.
ACAGCCTCCGCAGATGAAACCCGCCGTCCACGTTGATGACCTCGCCGGTGCTGAAGGGCAGCGCGTCCTGCACGATGGCGGTCACGGCCTTGGCCACATCTTCCGGCGTGCCCCAGCGCGCGATGGGCGTGAGTCCTTGCGCGATGAGTTGATCGTATTTCTCCTTCACGCCCGCCGTCATGTCGGTGGCGATGATGCCGGGGCGAATTTCAAACACGCCGATGCCGAACTCCGCGAGCCGCGCGGCGAAGAGCGGCGTGAGCATGGCGAGACCGGCCTTTGACACGCAGTAGTCGCCGCGATTGACCGACGCGGCGTAGGCGCTGACGGAGGTGATGGTGATGATTTTCGGCTTCGGTCCCTTGAAGCCAGGGGACGTGACCTGCTCGACCATCCAGTGCGCGGCGAGCTGGGTGACGAAGTATGGGCCTTTGAGGTTCACGCCGATCATGCGGTCGAAGCTCTCCTCGTTCGCCACCAGAATGTCCGTACGGAGTTCCGGCGCGACGCCGGCGTTGTTCACGAGCAAATCGAGACGGCCAAACTGCTGGCGCGCGTAGGCGATCAGTTTCTGGCGGTCGGCGGTTTTGGAAATATCCGCCTGATAAATCTCCATGCGCGCGTGGCGGTCCTGGCTCATGGCCAGCGCCTGGCAGGAGACGGCCGTGTCCTGCGCGCTGATTTGATTGCCGGCGTAATTGATGAGGAGATCATACCCAAGCTCGGCAAGCTTGAGCGCGATCCCGCGGCCAATGCCGCGCGAGCCACCTGTGATCAGGGCAACTGGATTCATTTGCGGCGCGGAGAATAGGCCGGGACTTTCATGCGCCAATTCTTTTCTCCAACAAAACACCCGCGGCATGTTCCCCGTCGCGTCGAGCGGCCCGCGCAAATTGACACTCTGCCGTGCCTCCGCAATTCTTCCCGCCACATGGCTCTCAAACCCAAAACCGTCCACGTCGCGCTTGCCGACCGCAGTTACCACATCGCCATCGGACGCGGCGTGCGGCGGGAACTGGGCGCGCGCTGCCAGTCCCTCGGGCTGGGCGCGCGCTGCGCGATCCTCACGGATGTGAACGTCGGTGCTCGCTACGCCAAGGAGGCGACGGCCAGTTTGCAGCGTGCGGGATTTGATCCTGTGGTCATCACCGTCCCCGCTGGTGAAACCGCCAAGAGCCTGAAGAACGTCCAACGCTGCTACGACCAGCTCGCGGCTCACCGCTTGGAGCGCAAGTCCTTCGTCATCGCGCTCGGTGGCGGCGTGGTGGGCGATCTCGCGGGCTTTGTCGCGGCGACGTATTTGCGCGGCGTGCCGTTCGTGCAGGTGCCGACGACGCTGCTCGCGCAAGTGGATTCCTCCGTCGGTGGCAAGGTGGGCGTGAATCTCGACGCGGGGAAAAATCTCGTGGGCGCGTTTTACCAACCGCGCCTCGTGCTCTGCGATCTCGACACGCTGAAGACGTTGCCGCCGCGCGAACTGCGCGCGGGACTCGCCGAGGTCATCAAGTACGGCATCATTTACGACGCGCCGCTCTTTGCGCGCTTGGAACGTGACTTGCCGAAACTCCTGAAGCTCGAAACGAAGACGCTCGCCGAAGTCGTGGCCCGCTGCTGCGCGATCAAGGCCGAGGTCGTGGGCCAGGACGAGACTGAGTCCGGCCTCCGCGCCATCCTGAACTTCGGCCACACCATCGGTCACGGACTCGAAGCCATCTCGCGCTACGGAAAATACCTCCACGGCGAAGCCATCTCCATCGGGCAGGTCGCGGCGGCGGAAATTTCCAGCGCGCTCACCGGTCTGCCGCAGAGCGACGTGGCCCGCATCGCGGATTTGTTCCGCCGCGCGGGCCTGCCCGTCAGCGTGGAACTGAACTCCCGCGAGCTAACCAAGCTCTCCGCCGCCATGCGCCTCGACAAAAAAGTCAGCGGCGGGGAAATCAAATTCGTGCTCGCCGAGCGACTTGGGAAAGTGGTCTGGGGCCAGAGCGTGCCGGAGGATTTGATTCGCGAGACCTTGCGGAAGAATCCCGCCGCCCTTTTCTGAAATCACCGAATTGGTTTTTCCACGGAAGACACG
>JANOAY010000049.1:0-5229 GCA_031411375.1 Pedosphaera sp.
CGGTGCTGCGGGTTGAAAACCCGCGCTCCGTCGCTGTCGCCAATTTAGGACACTACTTCCGCCTTTCGATGGTTGAGGAGCGATTCTTCCCAGTCGCGCCTTTTCCATTTCCAAAGCGAACAATTTCGATACAGTCGCGCCGACACAGCCGCATGAAACAAACGCGCACGAAGGGATGAAAGCCGTCCTGCTCATCGAGGACGACAGCGAGTTGCGACCGATGATCGCAGCGGTCCTCGGTCAACATGGCTGGAAAGTCATCGAGGCCGAGGATGGCGAAGTGGGGCTGGAACTCGCCCAGCAACACCGGCCGGACATCATCGTCTGCGACCTGCTCATGCCGCGCTGCAACGGCTTCCAAGTCTGCCGCACCGTCCGCAGCATCCCCGAATTGCGCGACACGAAGATCGTGATGATCTCCGGACGCGGTTACGCCACCGACAAGCTCAATGCGCTCGAAGCGGGCGCGGATGAATACCTCGTCAAGCCGGTCAGCCCGAGCGCGCTGCGCGCCGCGCTGCGCAAGATCACTTCCGAAGAATTTCCCACCGAGATCAAAAGGAAGCCCGAGCCGCTTCCGCCCGCCGCGAGCGTGGGCGGTCCGCCGCTCGTGCGCTTCTGGGGCGTGCGCGGTTCCATCGCGTCGCCGGGACCGAGCACGGTTTTTTATGGCGGCAACACGACGTGCGTGGAAGTGCGCGCGGACGGCGAGATCATCGTGCTCGATGCCGGCACCGGCATCCGGCTGCTCGGCCTCGCACTGGCGAAGGAATTTGGCGCGCAGCCGTTGAACCTCACGCTCCTGCTCACGCACACCCATTGGGATCACATTCAGGGCTTCCCGTTTTTTGTCCCCGCTTACAACCCGAAGAACCAGGTCCGCATCCTCGGCTACGAGGGCGCGCGGCAGGGGCTGGCGGCCACGCTCGGCACGCAGATGGAGAGTCCATACTTTCCCGTCGGGCTGAAGGAACTGCCCGGCCACATCCGTATCGAAGAATTGCGCGACATGGAATTTCACGTTGGCAAAGTGCGCGTGCAGGCCATGTTCATGAATCATCCCGGCATCTGCGTGGGCTACCGTCTGCATACCAGCGCGGGCGTCATCGTCTTCATCCCGGACAATGAGCCGTATCGCCGGATGCGCGAGCAGCCGGGCACGGCGGACGCGAAGGAGATCGAGTTCGCCGAGCAGCAGGACGAGAAGCTCGTCGAGTTCATCCGCGGCGCGGACGTGCTGATCATGGACGCGCAATACGACCGCGAGGAATACGCGCAGCGCGTCGGCTGGGGCCACGGCTGCGTGGATGACGTGGCCGCGCTCGCCACGCGGGCGGCGGTGAAAAAACTTTTCCTTTTCCATCACGACCCCGCGCATGACGACGAACGCATTTCGCGAATGCTCGCGCACGCGCGGCAATTCGCCAGCGCCGGCGTCCATGTCGAGGCGGCGCGCGAGGGGTTGGAAGCGGTGTTGCAGTCATGAACAAAAAAACGCCTCCCGCTTGGCGCAGGAGGCGTTCGGCGGAACCAGTGCTCAGCCGGTTCCATCCCACGTCAGAACCGGAAAATCAGATCCGCCGTGATGCGATCCTTGAAGATGTCGTTGTCGGGCGAGAATCCGTATTCGTAAGCGACACCGATGTCCACACGCTCATGCAGGCGCGAGCGGAAGCCGAAGCCGGCCGCCAGTTGCGTGCGACCTGCGGCGTCCTGGCTACCGAAGTTCACCACGTCGAAGCCTTCCGTCTTGGCCGCGAGACCTTCGCCTTCTGAGAGCGTGGTCACGGTGTTGAGCGTCACGAACGGGATGAAGTACTGGCAGGTGTAGTAGTCGAGTTGCAGTGCGGTGCGGAAGTTCGCCGTCTCCTCGTCGAAATCAATCGGCACGCGCGCGCCGAGATTGCCGGTGACGTGGAAGTTGCCAAAGCCCTTCACGGCGGAGACGAAGACGTTGAACTCGCCGGCACCATTGCCATGGAAGACTTCGTCGTCACCGTTGTGCAGCTCGAACGTGAGGCCAGGCGTGATTTGCAACTGCTGCTCGTCATCGCGATAGACGGCGTATTTGACGCCGGCCCCAATGTCATTCCAGCCGTGCATGGACTTCCCGCCCTTCGGACGGATTTCCATGTAACCGTCCTTGGTGGCAATGATGGCGAGCCGATCATTCACCGCGTAGCGCAACTGCACGGCATACACGCGCGCGTAGGCATCCACGCCAAGAAAATCCTTGTCGAAGCGATGATAGGCAAAGAGCGGCCGCACTTCGCTCTGGATCAGCGGCGACTCAAAGAAGATGGGATTCACCACGGGCGAGATGGCGTGGCTCTGCCAGTTGGTTTCCGCCGCGGTCGCGGCAAGAGCGGCGAGAGTGCAAACGGATGTTGTCAGTAGAAGTGATTTCATTTTCATCGGGGCAAGTCTGGCGAACGCCCAGCGCGCGGCGCTTGCTGGGTTTTGCCATTTGCTGAACGTCGATTGCGGCGGACCAGCCAATCCTTGCCAAATCCGGTCGGACAATTGGCAAGAAATGGTAAGCCCCCCTGCCCCGCCTCCGCAGATGCTTTCTGCGTTTGATGGGCACAACCACCACAACCTTCGACCGCGAGACCACTCCGCGCGCCACAGCGAAATGCTTTCACTGCGGCACAGGATGCCGCCGCGGTGTGTTCAGCAGTGGCGACAAATCCTTTTGTTGCCAGGGCTGCGCGACGGTTTTTGAGCTGCTCTCGGAGAACGGGCTGAACGAATTCTACGCGCTGGCCGGAGACGCGGGCGTGCGCGTGATGGCGACGCGCGCGGTGCAGTTCAAGTATCTCGATGCGTCCGCCGTGCGCGAACGGCTGGTGGATTTCCAGGACGACCGCGTGACACGCGTGACCTTCCGCATCCCGGCCATTCACTGCATCGCCTGCGTGTGGCTGCTGGAGAATCTGTTCCGACTGAACGCGGGCCTCGGCGAATCGAAGGTGAACTTCCCGCGCAAGGAAGTGGCGATCACATTCACGAACGACGCGGTGTCCTTGAGCGAAGTCGTCGCTCTGCTCGCCTCGCTCGGCTACGAACCGGAGCTGAAGTTCTCGGACCTTGATGCCGCGCCGAGGAATCCAGCCGCGCGCCGCCTCTGGTTGCAGATTGGGCTGGCGGGCTTCGCCTTCGGCAACCTGATGCTGCTCGGTATCGCGGATTACTTCGGTCTCGACGCTTTCAGCGGGCCGACCTTCCGGCGCATTTCGGGTGTCATCAGCGTGGTGCTGGCGCTGCCGGTGATTACTTACAGCGCGCAGGATTACTGGCGCGCGGCGTGGCGCGGACTGCGGCGCAAACTGCTGACCATCGAGGTGCCCATTGCCGCCGGACTGATCGCGATCTTCATGCAGAGCAGTTACGAAGTCTGGCTCGGGCGCGGTGCGGGCTATTTCGATTCGTTGTGCGGACTGATCTTCTTCCTGCTCTGCGGAAAACTCTTTCAGCAAAAGACCTTCGACCGCCTGAGCTTCGAGCGGGATTACAAATCCTTCTTCCCGCTGGCCATCACACGGCTCGTGGGTGGGACTGAAGAATCCGCCGCGCTCTCCGAAATCCGCGCGGGCGATCGTCTGCGCATTCGTCACGGCGAATTGATTCCTGCCGACGCGCGCCTCGTGTCCGGCGCGGCGTGCATTGATTACAGCTTCGTCACCGGCGAGTCCGAGCCGGTGAGCAAGAACGCGGGCGACTATCTTTACGCAGGCGGACGACAGACCGGCGGCGCGATTGAAATCGAAACGGTGAAAGCCGTGTCGCAGAGCTACCTCACGTCGCTGTGGAATCAGGACGCCTTCCGCAAGGACAAGGGCGAGACACTCGAATCGCTCACGAATCTCTACAGCTTCCGCTTCACCAAAATTGTCGTACTCATCGCCGTAAGCGCGGCGCTGTTCTGGGTCTGGACCGACGCGGCTCGCGCGGTGAAGGCCTTCGCTTCCGTGCTCATCGTGGCCTGTCCGTGCGCGCTGGCCTTGGCCGCGCCGTTCACGCTCGGAACGGCGTTGCGCGTTCTGGGCCGGCGCGGTGTGTTCGTGAAAAGCACGGCGGTAATCGAGGCGTTGGCGAAGGTGAACACCATCGTCTTCGACAAAACCGGCACGCTCACGGCGGCGGGCGCGGTGGAATTTTTCGGCGAGCCGTTGACGGCGGACGAGCGGCGGCAGTTCCGTTCCCTCGCGCAACAGTCCACGCATCCGCTCGCGTCGCGCGTCGCGGAAGCCATTGGCGATGTTGAGTTCACGGAACCGGTGCGGTCGTTTTCCGAGACGGCCGGCGCTGGCATCGAGGGCACGGTGGGCGGACACGAAATCTGGATGGGTTCGGCGGTGTGGCTGCGCGAGCGCGGTGTGAACCTGGACGCGCAACGCAACCAGGGCGGCTCCGTCGTCCACGTTGCGATGGACGGGCGTTATCGCGGCGGCTTCGTGCTCGCCGGTGCGCTGCGTCCTGAAACGGAGCAACTCGTCCACGCGCTCAACAAGGAGCACGAACTTTCCCTGCTCAGCGGCGACAACGAGAAGGAGCGCGCGAACTTCGCGAAAATCTTCGGCGCAAACTCCCGCCTGCACTTCCATCAACGCCCGCTCGACAAGCTGGACTACATCCACGGCCGCCAGCGCGCGGGACGCACGGTGATGATGGTGGGCGACGGCTTGAACGACGCCGGCGCGTTGCAACAAAGCGACGTGGGCGTGGCCGTCGTGGAGCGCGCCGGTGCCTTCTCGCCCGCGAGCGACATCATCTTGTCGGCGACGATGGTGCCGGGCCTCGACACCGTGCTGCGCTTCTCGAAGAGCGCCGTGCGCATCGTGAAGCTGAGTTTCCTGCTTTCCAGTTTTTACAACGTCATCGGCTTGAGCATCGCTGCGACGGGGCTGTTGTCGCCCGTAGTCTGCGCAATCCTAATGCCGGTCAGTTCCATCTCCGTCGTGGCTTTCGCCTGCGGCGCGACGGCGTGGGCGGGAAGAAAGTTGAGGCCCGCATGAACATCATCTTTCTCCTGATTCCCGTGAGCATCCTGATCGCCGCAGCCTTTCTTGCCGCCTTCATCTGGGCCGTGAAAACCGGCCAATACGAAGACACGCTCACGCCATCGATGCGGGTGTTGCTGGACGATGGTAGCGCTGCGGGTTTGGCGCGCGCCGCTTCCCCTCACCCCGGCCCTCTCCCTCGGGGAGAGGGAGAATCGTCAGCCAG
>JANOAY010000050.1:0-4227 GCA_031411375.1 Pedosphaera sp.
AGCGCAACCACCACGCGCCGGGTCGGAGACCGGCGCTCCAATAAAATAAACCGACCCACCACCGACGCCTGAAACAATATGCCGCACCGCAAACCCGCGCCCGGCAGTTCAAGTGTTCAACGCCTTCAACGCCCGCTTGCAATTCGACGGGCGCAGAATCAGCAGCCCCTTCTTCGAGTTGGGCGCGGTGGCGCAGTAGGCGTACTCGATGTTGATCTTGGCCTTGGAAAGCTTGTGCGCGATCTGCGCGAGCGAGCCGGGCCGGTTGTCGCCCTCGATCATCAGCACCTCGTTCTCGACCACGAGTGTGGCGTGCTCCTCGAACATGAGCATGGCCTTGCGCGTGTCGCTCACGATCATCCGCACCACCGTGTGGTCCACGGTGTCGCTGGTGGTCAGGGCGTAGATGTTGATCTTGGCCTCCTCCATCGAGTCGCACATGCGCGCGAGCGTGCCGGGTTTGTTTTCCAGGAAAAGGGCGAGTTGGGTGGCGATGTGCATATGTAAGTTTCCTTTCATCTGCGCCGGGCGTCATGCCGCGACGGTGTGCGGAGCATAAATGCGCGGGGCCGGGGAGTGCCAAGGAATTTTCCGTCGGGCGCCGGGGTTGCGATGTGCACAACATTTCAAAAAAAGCCGTTGACCCTGTTTCGCCGCTGCATCACACATAGCGAACTCAGACGGGCGTGGAATCGGAAATTCTGATTCAGTCCTGACCAAGTTGAATGCAAATCGAGGCGCTAAAAATTTATTGCGACGTGGCCCGGTTCCGCAGCTTCTCGCGCGGAGCCGAGGCCAATGACGTTTTGCAATCAAGCGCCAGCCAGGCGGTGCAGAACATCGAGCAGGATTTGGGTGTCTCGCTCATTGATCGCTCCTGCCGTCCTTGGGAACTCACCGACGAGGGGAAACTTTTCTACGACGGCTGCCGCGAAGTGCTGGAGAAATATGAGGATGTCGTCGCGCGGGTGAAGCACGCGCGGGCGAGCGGCAACGCCGTCATTCGCGTCGCCGCCATCTACTCCGTGAACATGCGCGACATGACGCAGCGTGTACAGGACTTCATGCGCGCCCATGCCGACACGAAGGTGGAGGTGGAATACGCGCACCCGGCCAGCGTGCTGGAGCGCGTGCTCAACGACGAAGTGGAGCTGGGCATCATTTCGTATCCCGACGAGCGGCGCGGGTTGACCGTGCTGCCGTGGCGTGAACAGGAAATGGTTCTGGTCTGCACGCCGCAGCACCGGCTCGCGAAACTAAAGAGTGTGGAAGTGAAACATCTGCGCGATGAAATCTTCGTCGGCTTCGACACCGATCTCGTGATTGCCAAGAAGATCGAACGCTTTCTCAAAGATCACGGTGTGGAGCCGAGCGTTGCAGTGCGCTTTGACAACATCGAGGCGGCCAAGCGCGCGGTGGAGGCCGGCTCGGGCGTGGCGATTCTGCCGCGTCCGACGCTGGAGAATGAAATTGAGCTGGGCACCCTGGTGGCGGTGCCGCTGGCGGGTGGCAAGTTCACGCGCCCGCTCGGCATCATTCATCGCAAGGGCCGGAAGTTTTATCCGAACACAGAAGCGTTCATCGAAGTGCTGAAGAACGGCACAAATGGCGCGCTCGCGAAGAATGGCAATGGCGTTCACACGAATGTAGAAACGCGTCCGCTGAAAACGCAGCGGCGCAGCAAGGCAAAGGTTTGATATGTTGACAGCACCCAAGGCTCAGGGTCTCTACGATCCGCAGAACGAACACGACGCTTGCGGCGTCGGCTTCATCGCTCACGTCAAAGGGAAGAAGTCCCACGGCATCATTCGCGATGCCATTGGCGCGTTGGTGAGGTTGAATCACCGTGGCGCTTGTGGTTGCGAGACGAACACCGGCGACGGCGCGGGCATCCTCATGCAAGTGCCGCACGAGTTCCTGAAGACCGTTGCGGCGCTGGGGAAAATCACGTTGCCGGGCGCGAAGGAATACGGCGTGGGCCAAGTTTTCCTGCCGCAGGACCCCGGGCAGCGTGCGGAGTGCGAGAAACTGTTCAACCAGATCGTGGCCGAAGAAGGCCAGACCGTTCTCGGCTGGCGCACGGTGCCGACGAACAACGCGTCGCTCGGTTTCACCGCCAAGGCCAGCGAACCGTTCGTGCGCCAGGTGTTCATCGGACGCAACGCCAAGCTCGCCGATGACATGGCGTTTGAGCGCAAGCTCTACATCATTCGCAAGCGGGCGGAGAATTTGATCCGTTACGCGCGCACGGGCGTGAAGGTCGCGGGCGGCGAACATTTCTATATCTCGTCGCTCTCGTACAAGACGCTGACTTACAAGGGCATGTTGATGCCGGAGCAGGTCGATCAGTTTTATCCCGACCTGCGCGACGAGGGCATGACCACCGCCATCGCGCTGGTGCATTCGCGGTTCAGCACGAACACCTTCCCGAGCTGGCCGCGCGCGCATCCGAACCGCTACCTCGCGCACAACGGCGAGATCAACACGCTGCGCGGCAACGTGAACTGGATGAACGCACGCCAGATGCTCTTCGAGAGCGAAGTCTGGGGCGATGACATCAAAAAGCTCCTGCCGGTCGCGAACACCGACGGCTCGGACTCGGCGGTTTTCGACAACTGCCTCGAACTGCTCGTGCTCTCCGGCTACTCGCTGCCGCACGCGATGATGATGATGGTGCCCGAGCCGTGGGAAAATCATCCGGCCATGCCCGACGAGAAGCGCGCGTTCTACCAGTTCCACAGTTGCCTGATGGAACCGTGGGACGGCCCCGCGTCGCTGGCGTTCACCGACGGCATCAGAATGGGCGCGTCACTGGATCGCAATGGCCTGCGCCCGTCGCGCTACTACGTGACCAAGGACGACCTCGTGATCATGGCGTCGGAAGTCGGCGTGGTGGATGTCGCGCCGGAGAACGTGGCTTACAAAGGCCGCTTGCAACCCGGTCGCATGTTCCTCATCGACACGGAGCAGGGCCGCATCATTTCGGACGAGGAGTTGAAGAACACCATCTCCACGCAGAAGCCGTATCGCGCGTGGTTGACGGAGAACCTCATCGACTTCGACACGCTGCCGGAGCCGCCGCACAAGCACGAAGTCGATCACGACACCGTGCTTCAGCGCGAACTCGCGTTCGGCTATACGTTCGAGGATTGCCGTCGGCTCATCCTGCCGATGGCCAAGGACGGCGGCGAACCCATCGGCTCGATGGGCACCGACACGCCGCTCGCGGTGCTCTCGGAGAAGCCGCAGATCATCTACAACTACTTCAAGCAGTTGTTCGCGCAGGTCACAAACCCGCCGATTGATTCCATCCGCGAGGAGATCGTCACGTCGGCGTTCACGCTGATTGGCTCGGAGAAAAACTTGCTCAAACCCGGCTCCGACAGTTGCCGGATGCTCCAGCTTCACGGCCCGATTCTCGACAACGAGCAGCTTGAACAGTTGCGCCACATCGACAAGCCGGGCTTCAAGTCCGTCACGCTGCCGATTCTTTATCCGGTGGAGAAGGACGGCGCGGGACTAGAAGCCTCATTGGCCGAGTTGTTCGGCAAGGCGAGCCAGGCGATCAAAGATGGGGCGAACATTCTCATCCTGTCTGACCGCGGCATCACGCATGACCTCGCGGCGATTCCCGCGCTGCTCGCGGTGGCAGGTCTGCATCATCACCTGATTCGCGAAGGCACGCGCACCAAAATCGGTCTTGTGCTGGAATCCGGCGAGCCGCGCGAAGTGCATCACATGGCCGTGCTCATTGGCTACGGTTGCGGTGCCATCAATCCGTATCTCGCGTTCGAGGCCATTGACGACATGATTCGCGAGGGACTGCTCGAAGGCATCGACCACAAGAAGGGCGTCAAGAACTTCATCAAGGCCTGCACCAAGAGCGTCATTAAAACGATGTCCAAGATGGGCATCTCGACGGTGGCGAGTTATCGCGGCGCGCAGATCTTCGAGGCCATCGGCCTGAACAAGGACGTCATCTCGAAGTATTTCACCGGCACCTCGTCGCAGGTGGAGGGTGCGGGTATCGACGTGCTCGCGAAGGAATCCAAGCTGCGCCATCGCGCCGGCTTCCCCGAACGCGGCGCGCATGTGCCGACGCTCGACGTGGGCGGCCAGTATCAATATCGCGCGGGCGGCGAGTATCACCTGTTCAATCCCGAGAGCATTCACAAGCTCCAGCTCTCCTCGCGCACGAACAACTACAAGGTGTTCCAGGAATACGCG
>JANOAY010000051.1:0-2250 GCA_031411375.1 Pedosphaera sp.
GCTGGCGAAGGACAAGCTCGGCCCGGAGATCGAGCGGTTCGGCGTGGCGCTGGGCGAACATTTTCTCGCGCACTACCCGCAGGTTTCCAAGGTCACGCTGCATCTCGCCGAACATCGCTGGCAGCGCATGAGCATCGGCGGACAACCCCACCCGCACAGCTTCACGGAGGCGGGACGCGCGCAGCCGTTCGCGCAGGTGGTTTGCACCCGAGGCGTCGCCCCCGTGGTAGAGTCAGGCATTCAAGACCTCCTCATTCTCAAGTCCACCGGGTCAGGCTTTGAGGATTATCCCAAGGACGAATTCACGACGCTGCCGGAGACCAAGGACCGCATCTTCGCGACCCGCCTCAAGGCCTCGTGGCTCTGGACGAAGCCGCCTGCCGACTACCGCGCCGCCAACGAGCGGTTGCTCGACGCGATGCTGGGCAAATTCGCCGGGCCTTACAGCCCGTCGGTGCAGGCGACGCTCTATTGGATGGCCGGAGCGGCGCTGGAAGCCGTTCCAGAGATCTCCCGCATCAGCCTCGCGATGCCGAATCAGCATTGTCTGCTGGTGAACCTCGCTCCGTTTGGTTGCGCGAATGACAACGAAATCTTTGTTCCCACCGATGAGCCGCACGGGCAGATCGAGGCGACCGTCGCCCGAAGCTGAAGGTTGGTTCACCGTGCCCGAAACGAAAACAGGCGGCCACCCGAGACTAGCGCCCCAATTCCTTCCACAGATACGCGCCCAGCTTCATGCCGGTGGTGTAGCAGGCGAGGTCGAACTTCTCGTTGGGGGAATGCGCGTTGTCATCGGGCAATGCCAGACCCAGCAGCAAGGTGTCGGCGTGGAGCAGGCGCTTGAATTCATTCACGATGGGGATGGACCCGCCTTCACGCATCAGGATGGGCTTGTAGCCAAACGCGCTTTGCAACGCACGGAGCGCCGCTTGCGCCTGCGGGCCGGTCGGGGAAACGAGGTAAGGCTCGCCGCCGTGCCCGGCCTTGATCTCCATGCGCACGGTGGGAGGACAGAGTTTCTTCAAGTGACGCAGGACGAGGGTGCGGATCTTTGCGGGCTTCTGATTCGGCACGAGGCGGAAGGTGAGCTTGGCCCGCGCCCACGCGGGGACGATGGTCTTGCTGCCTTCTTCCTGGTAGCCGCTGGTGAGTCCGTTGATCTCGATGGTGGGCCGGGCGCTGCGGCGTTCGGTCGCGGTGTAGCCTTTTTCGCCAAACAGTTGCGGCACGCCGAGGAAGCGGGCGAAGGCGCCATCGCTGTGCGGCAGGCGGGCGAGTTGCTTGCGCTCATAGGCGGAGAGCGGCGCGACGTCGTCGTAGAAGCCGGGGATGGTGATGCGTCCATCCGCATCGCGTAACTGGGCGAGGAGCTGGGCGAGGGCCATCGCGGGGTTTTCGACGGAGCCGCCGTAAATGCCGGAGTGAAGATCGCGCGAGGGTCCGTGCAGAATAATTTCCACGGCCATGATGCCGCGCAGGGCGTAGGTGAGCGCGGGCAGGTTGAGCGCGGGCAGGCCGTTGTCGGAGATGACGATGCCGTCGCAGCGGAGTTCCTGCACGTGTTGTTGCAGGAAGGTGCTCATGCTTTTGCTGCCGACTTCCTCCTCGCCTTCGATGACGAAGGTGAGGTCACAGGGAAGCTCGGTGCCTGTCTTGAGGTAGGCTTCGACTGCGTTTAGATGCGCGAGGTGCTGCCCTTTGTTGTCGGTGGCGCCGCGAGCGAAGAGTTGTCCGCCCCGAATGCTCGGCTCGAAGGGCGGGGTCTTCCACAGATTGAACGGCTCGGCGGGCTGCACATCGTAGTGTCCATAGACGACGTAGTGGGGACGCTTGGGTCCGCTCTTCGCGCGCGGGGTGCGGGCGAGGATGACGGGATTGCCTTCCGTCGGGCAGAGTTTGGCGTCGAGGCCGATGGCGCGGCAGTGGTTCAGCAGCCATTTCGCGCAGGCGGCGAGGTCTTTCTTGTGCTTGGATTGCGCGGAGACGCTGGGAAAGCGAAGGTATTCGCAGAGGTCATTGATGAACCGTTTTTCGTTTTTCTTCAGGTAGTCGAGGACGGCTTGCATGGCGGGTGTTTAGCAGCAGGAGGGGGGAACTCGAAGTTCAAAGTTCAAAGAACAAAGCTCAAGGGAAGATCAAATGTCGAAGCTCAAGGTTCACTTGCCGGCGATCGAGGCGTCGGGCGGCGTTCGGGGAAGGGGCGCGCTTGTTCCATCCTCTCATGTTCTGATTCGCGCCCAACCCCGA
>JANOAY010000052.1:0-6317 GCA_031411375.1 Pedosphaera sp.
CCGATGTTCTGGCCGTAGTTGCGCACGTCCCAGCGGTTCACGCCGCCGATGGTCGCGGGGCCGGCCAGGGTGAAGTTGCGCACGGCGTTGTTCTGCGCGGCACCGAGGTTGACGACCGCGCCGTTGTTGCTCACGCCCACGCCGGAGGCGATGACGCGTTCCGCGCCGATGCTCTGGGCGTTCAAGTCCAGCGTGCCGCCGTTGGTCGCGATAGTCGGGCCGTTGGTCGCGCCGAAGGAACGTTCGTACGCGGCTCGCAGGATGCCGCCTTCTACCGTCGTCGGGCCGGTGTAATCGCTCGGGAAACTGGTGTTGCCCGTGTTCAACACCAGCACGCCGCTCCCTTTTTTCACCACGGCGGTCGGGCCGCTCAGCTTGCCGCTGGCCGTGCCCACGGAGGTGAGGGTCACGTTGTTCGTGGTGTCCACGGTCACGCTGGCCGGGAGCATCGCCGAGCCGTCCACCGAGGGGGCGAACATGGTGATGGCCGCGAGGACGTTGCCGTAGAGGTAATTGCCCGAGTCATCGAAGACCGCGTTGTAGCCCTGGCGGAAGGTCGCCGGGTTGCCGCCCACGATCCAGTTCGTGGTCGTGAGCACGTCCCACTGCGGGGAACTCGGGCTGCCGCCGTTGCCGCGCCAATAGGCGGTGATCGGCGCACCGGCGGCCACGATCATGTTCACCTGTCCGGCGGTGCCGGTGTCGAAGGTGATGGTGTAACCCGGCGCGTCTGCGACGAGGTTGGCCGCGCTGCCGAGCAGCGTGCCGGTGTAATTGATGAGACGATACGTGCCCGCCGCGAGCGTGCCGCTCAAGGCCGCCGGTTTCACCGTGACCGTGCCGACGAGATTCAAGTTGCCGTTCACTTGCAGCAAATCATTCACCCCGCTGCCCACGGTCGTGAGCGTGGCGAGGTCGGCGGAGAGAATGGCGTTGGTCAGATTCAACGCGCCGTTGATGGTCAGGGTGCCGGGCGCACCATAGATGCCGGCGTTGATGACCGCGCCGTTCGTGGCCTGCACCGTGCGGTTGATCGTGCCGATGCCGCCGAGGAAACCGTTGGTCGCCACGATCACGCGCCCGCCCGCCGCCAGCGAACCGTTCACTTCGAGCAAGGCCCAGGAGGTGCCGTTGACGGTGTTGCCGACGAAGACGGTGTTGGTGAAGGTGTTGACCGCGTTCAGCCGCAGCGGGCCGGGCGTCACGTCCGAGCGCGCGGTCAGCGTGCCGGAACCGCTGATGACGCTGTTCACATCGCACGGACGCACCCAGCCGACGGTGAAGCCGACGTTGTTGACGATGGTGATCCCGCGGTTGGCCGCGATGGCGTAGGAACTGTTGTTGTTCAGCAAGACCGCGCCGTCCAGCACGAGCTGATCGGCCACGAACGCGCCGGGCACCGGCCCGAGCGAGAGGTCGTTGATGATTTGGAGCGTGCCGTTGGTGGCGAAAGTTTTTCCGCCGTAGGTGTTCGGAGTGAAGCTCAGGTTCAGCGTGTTGCCCGTGGCGATTTTGTTCAGGCTGCCGCTGCCCACGATAGGCCGGGAGATGGACATGGTGCCGGAGTTGACATCGAAGTAGCCGCCGCTCGCGCCGAGGGTCACGCCGCGGTTCGCGTCGTCAATGGTCACGGCGGCGGTGTTGCGGAGGGTGGCGCCGTTGAGCGTGAGCGTGTCGGCGCTGGAGGCGGCCGGGTTGTTGCCCAGGCGGTTTTCGTCCGCGATAGCGAGCGTGCCGGCGTTCACAATCACCTTGCCGGTGAAAGCGTTGGTCCCGCCCAAGGTGAGCACGCCTGCGCCGGTCTTGGTGATGCCCAGGCCGGCGGTGAACTCGATGATGTTCGCGGTCCAGTTGATGTTGCCGACGGCCTCCACAAAGCTGTTCACCATCAGCACGTTGGTCATGGCGTTGCCGCTGCCACTCGCGAAGGGTGCGAGGGTCAGCGTGCGAGCGGAGACGGCGTTCGTAAGAATGCCGCCGCTGATTCCGTGGAGGTAAAAGCGCGTGTTGATGCCTGCCGTGGTCGAGTTGTTTCCGATGGTGCGATCCACCGTGGAGCCGGCACCCAAGACGATCGCACCGATGTTGGTGGTGGTGATCGGGGGGGCATTGAAATTGAACTGGATGCTAGAGGCGCTGCCTCCGGCGCCAAACAAAGCGATGTCAATGTTCGTGGGCGTGCCAGAGTTGTTGGTCCAGTTGCCCGCCGTGAGCCACGTCGAGTTCGCACCGCTGCCCGGCCCGCTGCCGAAGCCGCTCCAGCCGAAGGTCGCCGCGCGCGCCTCGCCCGCAAGCAGCCCGGCCAGTGCGGCGCAGATGGCTGCTGCTTTGAACAGTGTGGAGGGCAGGCGAAAGAGTGATCTCCTCCGCGAGACAAACGTAGTTTGCATAATTATTGGGTTAAGCGCACCCGCACTACGCGGCTTATTTAGACAGTCTCCCGATGAAAAGGAGACGCCACGCGTTGTTTGGGTTGAGCGAGTGAAGGCCGAACCCGCCGTATCTTCAAGCCGATTCTCGCCGCTGCTACGGCGAACGGATGATGAAGCGCGGCCGACGGCGCGGCAGCCGCGCGGTTCCTCAAAGAAAATCGTGTTCCAGCGCGCCGACCAGTTCGGCCACCGCCATCATCAGCTCGCCGCGCAAGTCACCGAGGCGTTCGTCCGCCGAGAGGTCAATCGGTTCGCGCATCATGCGCTGGTAGCGGCGGGAGAGCGGCACCGTTTCGTCCGTGTCGCCGAGTTCGCGCAGGATGCGGCGGACCTTATCCGCGCGGCGGCGCATGGCTTGAATGGTCTTGAGCGCGGCGCGCTCGGTGACTTCGCCCGACTGTGTGCGCTGGAGCATACGGCATTCAAAGGTGCGGCAGCGCGCGGGCCGCTCGGCGTAGATGCGGCACAGCTTTCCATCGAGGCAGGAACACGGCTGGATGAAGCGCGTGATCGTGCCGCGCTTTTTCAATGGCACGCCGAGCGCCGCGAGTTGCTTCGCGTTGTCGCCTTTCTGAAGTCGCACGTCGGCGAAAAGCACGCCGTTGCAGCACAGCGCGCACTGCGGGCAGAGGGCGGCGACGAGCGAAGGGGTTTCCTGGCTCATGGATTAACCACGGAAGATACGGAAGACACGGAAGGGGAAAACTTGTCCGCGCGTCGTCCCATTCCGTGTCTTCTGTGTCCTCCGTGGTTCAAATTTCATGGCTGCGCCAGCGCGCGGTCGAGCCGCGCCAGCACGCGCTCGCGCCCGAGGATTTCCAGCAGGTGATACAGGCTTGGCCCCGCAGTCGCGCCGGTCGTGGCGTAGCGGACGGGATGCACGAGCGGCCCGGCCTTGATGCCGAACTCGGTGGCGGTTGCTTTCAAGATTTGCTCCAGCGCCGCAGCCTTGAACTCCGGAGCGGCGGCGTAGGCGTCGCGCAGTTTCTGCACGCGCGGCTTGTTCTCCGGCGTGAGGTCTTTCGCGACGAGCGCGGGATCGAGCTTCACGTCGTCATGGAAATAGAAGCCGGCGTAGGCGGGCAGCTCGCCGAACTTCTTCACCTTGCCCTTGCAGGTGTCGAGCGCGGCGCGCACGTAGTCGGCAGAATAATTTTCCAGCGCGCAGCCGCCGCGCCGCAAGGCTTCCGCACCTTGCGTGTGCAGCGTCGCGTCGTCCACTTCGCGCAGGTATTCGCCCGCGAGCCATTCGAGCTTCGTCATGTCGAACTTCGCGTTGTGCCGGAGAATCTGCGGGAGGTCGAAGCGTTGAATCACATCGGCGAGCGGCAGCTTCTCGCGATTGTCCTTGGGCGACCAGCCGAGCAGGCAGAGGTAATTCACCACCGCCGCCGGCATGAAACCATCATCCATGTAGGTCGTGAGCGACGCGCCGACATCGCGCTTGCTCATCTTCGAGCCGTCCTGGTTCAGGATGAGCGGGATGTGCGCGTACTGCGGCGGCGCGACGCCAAAGGCGCGGAACAGCGCGATGTGCTTGGCCGTGTTCGACAAATGATCTTCGCCGCGAATGACGTGCGTGATGCCCATCTCCAAATCATCAATCACGTTCACGAGATGAAACACCGGCACGCCGTCCGAGCGCACGATGACGAAATCGGGATCAGCTACTTCGCGGTCGGTGAGCGGGCGCGTGACATCGCCGACGACGACATCAGGAATGAGAATTGGCTCGCGCGTCATGCGGAAACGAATCGCGCCATCGCGTTCGTAGGCCGCGCCACGATCTTTTAACTCCTGCACGCGCTTCGCGTAGATGTCTTTGCGCTGCGACTGGAAGTAGGGGCCGTGCGGTCCCTTGCTCGGGCCGCGCGGGTCCGGCGTGGTCGGGCCTTCGTCCCAGTCGAGGCCGAGCCAGCGCAGTCCTTTCAGGATCACATCGATGGCTTCCTGCGAATTGCGCGCCTCGTCCGTGTCCTCGATGCGGAGGATGAAGGTGCCGCCAGTGTGGCGCGCGTAAAGCCAGTTGAACAAGGCGGTGCGCGCCCCACCGATGTGCAAATAGCCGGTGGGGCTGGGCGCGAATCGAACACGAACACTCATGGTAAAAAATGACGAATGACGAATGACCGATGAAGAATCAATCACCCCGCTCGCGGGGCAGGGGAGAAGTTACGTTTCGGAAAGAGACGCTGGCAAGTGCGCGCGTTTTCTTTCCGCGAGTTGGGACAGCACTTTGGTTAGAGCCGTGAGGCGCGGTGTCGTCACGCCTGCGCGTCCGGCCTGACGCCAGGGTTCGAGAAAAAGCGCGTCCAGCTCTAGCGGTTGCCCGCGCTCGAAATCAATCAGCGTCGAGGCGCGATACGCGCCCATGTCGCGCGTGCGGTTGATCTGGTAGTCCGCGTAATCTTCTTTGATGGGCAGCCCGAGCGCGGTCGCGGCGGCGATCACTTCCAGCATCAGTTCGCGCACGAGCGTTTCCCAGCGCGCGCCGTCCAGCAGTTGGTCGGTCGTGAGGCAGGGCGCGAGTGGTGCGATGGAATTCACTTCGCCCGAAATCACCGCGTCGTAGCCCGCCGCGCTCGCGACGCCGAGGCCGTTGAACGGAATGTTCCAGACGAGTTTCTCCCAGTGCGTGCGGCGCAGGTTGTCCGTGACTTCGCACGGCACGCCGCTGTGCCGGATGGCCGAGGCGATGTCGTGCGTGCGCGGCTCGGGCCAGCCGGAGAATTCACCGAGGATAATTTTCCCGTGCGCGAGATGCTCAATGACGCCCGGCTCCGTCCGGTTCAGGCACACGAAGCAAAGCCCGCCGAGCACCTGCGTCGGTGGGAAAATCTTCGCGAGATGTTCCTCGTTGCCGAGTCCGTTCTGCAACGTGACCACGGCGGTGTGCGCGCCGACCAGCGGCGGCAGCAGTTTTGGAAACTGATCGTTCGCCGTGGCTTTCAGCCCGATGAGCACGACATCGCACACGCCGATTTCCTTGGGCGTGCGGGCGATGCGTGGATTGAGATGAAAATCCCCCTCGGGACTCCGCACGCGCAGGCCGTGTCGGCGTACGACCTCGTAATCGCTGCGGAGCAGGAAGTGAACTTCCTGCCCGTCGCGCGCGAGCTTCGCGCCGTAGTAACTGCCGAGCGCGCCGCAACCGACGATGGCGAATTTCATGATGGCAAGGTGGCTGGCCTCGCGCTGCGAGGCCCGGCGCGCGCAGCGCGAGCGCAACCACCAAAACAAAAGGCACCCTGCGGCGCAGAGTGCCTTTTTTGAGAAACCGTATCGCTTACTTCGCGCCGAGGATGGCGTCCTTCGCGGCCTTGGCCACGCGGAACTTCACGACCTTCTTGGCCGGGATCTGGATGGATTCGCCGGTCGCGGGATTGCGGCCGATGCGCGCCTTGCGGTTCACGAGCACCAGCTTGCCGAGGCCCGGCAGCGTGAAGCTGTTCTTCGCATTTTTATACGCGAGGTCGGTGATGGACTCGAGGATCGCCACAGCCTGTTTCTTGGTGAGGCCGTTCTTTTCGGCCACGGCCGCCGCGATTTGTGATTTGGAGAGAGCTTTTGCCATACTGTTTTTATTGGTTGTTTTGTTTTTGTTTGTGCGCTGAGTCGCCCGACTCGACCCGTATTAAATCTCTCCAAAGAAGTGGCGCAAGAGATTTCCTGAATTTTTTCCCAGCAAAAACAAGGCTTTCGTCCGCACCCGGGCGTGGTGATTTTTCAAAATGTTCTCACCCAACGATTGCGCTCGCTCAGTGACGCCGCAGGCTTTGGGACTGCGGCAAGAATTGCCGCTCTGGATCCTCGCCGGAGGCGAGTGCCGCAGGTGGACGACGCTCCGCTGGCCTCGAGAGCGGCGATGCTCGCAGTCCCAAAGCC
>JANOAY010000053.1:0-3416 GCA_031411375.1 Pedosphaera sp.
CCCCGCCTTACTTCCACAACAACAGCTTGCACCCCACCAGCACCAGGAACCCGCCGAACATCCGCTTCAAATTCTCCGACGAAATCCCGGTCGTGAGCTGCGCGCCGAAGTAGCCGCCGATGAGGGCGCCGGGCACGAGCATCAGGGCGATGGGCCAGTTGATGTTGCCGAGCGACTTGTGCTTGAGCGCCCCGATGAGCGCCGTGGGAATGATGACGATGAGCGAGGTGCCCACCGCCTGCTGCGTGTCGCGCATGGCGAGCGCCGTGAAAGCCAGCATCGCCGGCACCATGACCACGCCGCCGCCCACGCCAAACAGTCCGCTGCACACGCCCCCGACGAGACCGATGCACGCCGCCAAAAAGTAATTCATGCGCGGGAGCGTGGCAGAGCCGCGCGCCGGGGTGAAGGCCGAACCCGCGCCCCGGAGCGCGGCCAACTTGAACTCGCCGCGCCGCGCCAGACCGGCCAGCATCAGCGCAGTTGAGATGATGAGACTCTGGCCCAACAAACGATGGCTCGGGTGGCTCGCGCTGCTGCTCGGCGGCGCGGCGCTGGTGGTCGTGTTGGTGATGCTGGAAACGCCGCGCGCAGAATTGCTCAACCAGCCGCCCCAGCCACGCCAGCCGCGTCTGCAATTTCTCGGGCCGGTTCGTCCGCTGGTTCGCAAGGTGTGGCTTAAAGTCAGTCCGCGCAGCACCCAAACTCCGCTCGTCGTGCTTCAGGGGGACATCTTTGAATGCACGGGGCGATTTGCCTTCACCAACTTGTCTCCCGCCGACCTGATCATCTCCAATCGCGGCACCCGCGTGTGGCTGGTGAAAACCAACGCCCTGCCTTTGCTCGGACGGCAGGTGGAAGAGGCGGCGGAGTTCATCTCCAACGCTCACGCCATCTCGCGCGATTATGGAGTGGAGTTTGCCACGATTCCTGAATCACCCTTTTCGCCGTTTGGATTTCAAAACTTGCAATACTTGATGAACACGAGAGGGCCAGACGTGGACCTGAGCCTCTTCGTCGTCAGCTTCGACGCGAAACTGCGGATTGGAACTTTACGCCCCTCCCCGACCAATCCAATTTTGTACGAAACGAACTTCGCCTTTGGAGCGCAGGCGATTGTGACCGCCGGTTCTTTCCTGCTGATGCTCCACGACAATCCCACGAATGGAAGGACAGCCGGCGCGCTCATCACGACTGACATTTACCGCCGGGAGGAGGGGCTTCCGACCAGGCCCGCCTTGCGCCACAAGTGGCGGCCTTCACGCCCGGAAAATCCCCGCCAAGTCTTGTGACTGGGACACGGCGCGGCCCTTCTCCAACACCTGCTCAAACTTCCCACCGCTCCACTTCCGCAGCCGATAGAGCGTGGCGAAGGTGAAGTCCGGGGCCGCCCCGCCCTGCTCTCCCGCCACCTCGCCGCCGCGCCGCACGTTGTCCATCATCCACGCGGGCAGCGAGAGGTGATACGGATTGCGCCGCACCTCGCCGCCGTGAAACGTGAGCGCCGTGATCAAGTCACCGACATCTTGCGCACTCGACTCGACCATGAGGTTCGGCGTTTTCATCGCGCCCCAGAATTCCGTCTCGACGCAGTGGCAGGAGAATTTGTCGCCCAGCGACTTCAGCGCATCCACCACAAGGTGATGCGTGCCGATGTGCGAGCTGTTCCAGTCGTCGTCGTGCGGAAACAAAATCACGCGCGGCTGATGCTGCGCGAGAATGTCGGCGATGACTTGCACCGACTTCGCCCAGTGCGCCGGTTCCTGCTCGCGGCATTTCACATTCACTTTCTCCAGGCCACCGGGCGCGGTCTGGATGAGTCCGAAGCCGATACACGCGCAGCATTTCTTTAATTCCTCCCAGCGCTCCGCCTGCCGCGCAGGATTGCTGCCCTGCGTGACGGCCACGTTCAGCACGTTCCACTTCGCCTCGCGCAACAAGCGCAGCGCCACGCCGCCGATGATCACTTCGTCATCCGGGTGCGGGGAAAAAATCAAAACACGCGGAGCGTCCGGCGCGACAACGGGGCGCGCGCAATCAGGAAATCCACCGAGCGGCCAGTCTTTGCCTTCCTTGGCAAGCCGCGCGTATTCGGAGATGAAGTGGTGATACGGATTCATGCGCGAGACGCTGACGATTCAGACCGCGAGCGGCAATGGAGAATTCGTGCGCGTCCATCTCGAAAGAGCAACCCACACAAGACTGGAAAGTCTCGCCACTGGCCGACCGGACCGCCCGTGTCACGTAGCGCCGACTTTCCAGTCGGCAGGTCGGGAGGTTTTCGAACCTCCCGTTACAAGGGGTGTGCCTGCATTCCAAGCGAACGCGCGGGCGAGGAAAGGAATTGGGACACGAGACCGGAAAATCTCGTCACCTGCCGGCTGGAAAGCCGGCGTTACGGGCCATCAGTTCTTCGCCGGAGCCGGGACCGCCACAGGCGGCGTCACCGCCGTGGGCGCGGTGTTCGCCGTCTGCGGGCCTTTGGGAAAATTCTGGAAGCAATACGTGGTCAGCGAATCCACCTGCTCCTGCGTGAGCGGGCCGCCATGGGACTGCGCGAAGGCCGGCATCATCGTGCCCGGCTTGCCTTCCATGATCCACTTTTGCCAGAAGACGAGGTCGCGCGGGCCGCGCGGCACTTTCAAATCCGTGACCATCGCCGCGCGGTGTTCCGCGTCATGGCAGATGCCGCAGGACGCGGCGTAAAGTTCCGCGCCGAACTTGCCCTTGCCCTTCTCGACATGACAGCTCGCGCAATCACCCTTGAACACCGCCTGCCGGTCGGCGAGCGCGGTCTGGATGTTCTTCGAGCGGTCGCCCATGGCGTTGCCGCCGGGCGTCTGGCCGGCGGTCGCCGGGGCCGGTGCCGCGATGTTCACTTTCACAAGCAACCTCTTGAGGCCCACCGAAGTGTCCGCCGTGATCTCCTTCGTGACCGCGCCTTGCTTGCCGGCGAGGTTCATCGTCGCGTTGACCGGAATGTTCGAGCCGGGCATGAGCGTGTAGGGCGTGGTGGGCAACTGCGCCACCGTACAACCGCACGAGGTGCGGAGGCCGTTGAAAACCACAGGCGTCTGGGAAACATTTGTGACGAAAAAGTGGAACGGCGCGTTGTCCTCGCCCGGCTTGGAATTGTATTCCAGCGACTCGGCGCTCCACTTGAGCGCGTTCGGATCGGGTGCGGGAGCCGGGGCCGCCGCCGGGGCGGCGGGCGGCGTGACTTGCGCCAGCAACGGCATGGCTCCCAGGCAAACCACCGCGAACAAATTCAAAGCGAGTCGGCTCATAAGTGCGGCGACAATATCAGCGGGCGTGCCGAAATAAAGCGGGTTTTTTGCCGTCGCGGCATCGGGGCGGCCCCTACCGTGAAGGAGCGCGGGCGTTCCAGCCCGCAGCGACGTGCGATGGCAGCAACG
>JANOAY010000054.1:0-6589 GCA_031411375.1 Pedosphaera sp.
CGATGTCGAGCAAGTAGGTGACGATGGAACCGGCGGCGGAACCGCGCGCCACGCACGAAATGCCAATCTCGCGCCCGTAACGAATGAAGTCCGCAACGATGAGGAAGTAGGAGATGAAGCCCGTCTTCTCGATGACGGTGAGTTCGAGTTGGAGGCGGTCGATGACGTCTTTGATGGCAGAGGCGACGGCGGGATCAGTAATCAGTGAGTGAGTGATCAGTGAATCAGTTTTCAGTTCGCTGCCACCCGACGTGCTCAGGCCTGACTGATTACTGATGACTGTTTCACTGATTACTTTTTTGTACGTGGGCAGTTTCTCCGGCTTCTCAATCCCCTCAACAACAAACTCCTTCCCCTCCGCCCGCGCGCGAATCGTGTAGCGGCGCTCCAGCCCCTCGGCCAGCAGCTTGCGCAAATAACCTTCGCGCGAAAAATGTTCCGGCGGCGTGAAGACCGGGTAGTGCAGTTTGCCGAACTCGATCTCCAGGTTGCACTTCTCCGCCACCTCCAGCGTGTTTTTTACCGCATCCGGCACGTCCGCGAAGAGCGCCTTCATCTCCTCCGCCGAGCGCAGGTAAAACTGCTCCTGCACGTAGCGCATCCGCTTCGGGTCGTCCCGCACCGTCTGCGTGCCGATGCAAATCAGGCAGTCGTGCGCCTGCCAGTCCGCGCGCTCGATGTAATGCACGTCGTTCGACGCCACGCACTTGAGACCAAACTCCTTCGCCCACGGGATGAGATGCCCATTCACCTTCGCCTGCTCGGCGATGCCGTGGTTGTGCAGTTCGAGATAAAAATTTTCCGCGCCCAGCGTCTGCTTGAACCAATCCAGGCTGGCGCGCGCCTTCTTCAAGTCGTCCTTGATGATGGCCTCGGGAATCTCACTCGCGAGACAGCCCGAGAGCGCGATGAGTCCGTCCTTGTGCGCGGCGAGCAGTTCCTTATCTATGCGCGGCTTGTAGTAATAGCCCTCCAGATGCGCGGAGGTGACGAGCTTGATGAGATTCTTGTAGCCCTGCTCGTCCTTCGCGAGCAGCACGAGGTGGTTATAGACATCGCGCCCACCGCCGCCGGAACTCTTCTTCTCCAACCGCGAACCCGGCGCGACATACACCTCGCAGCCGATGATGGGCTTGATGCCCTTCTTGCGCGCCTCCTGGTAAAAATCAATCGCGCCGTAGAGCGTGCCGTGGTCGGTGAGGGCGAGCGCGGGGAACTTCAGCGCGTGCGCTTTCTCCATCAGCTTGTCGAGACGGCAAGTCGCGTCCAGCAGCGAATACTCGCTGTGAAGGTGAAGATGCACGAAGTCCGCGTGAGACATGCGGGGAATTTCGGGCGTCGTGCTTTCCTTGTCGAGCGGGGACTGTTCACAAACAGGAGGAAGATAAATTTGGAACTCAGGAACTCAGGAAAAGGCAGCTAAACACGCCGCTCCTGAGTTCCTGAGTTCCAAATTCATTGTTCCACTTTCACCGGCGTCCCCACCGACACCAGTTGCAGCAGATACTCAGCGTTCCAGTTAGCGAGGCGGAAGCAGCCGTGCGATTCCGTGCGACCCACATCCTCGGGCTTGGGCGTGCCGTGAATGCCGTAGCCGGGGAGGTTCAAACCAATCCATGCGGTGCCCACGGGGTTGTTCGGGCCGGGCTGGAGTTTCAATTTCGTCTTCAACTGCCGTGCCTCGGGCGACTCGGGAAACAACTCGGGGTTGAACGTGTAGTCAGGATTCGGCACCACGACCACGACTTGCAATTCACCCGCCGGTCGCTTGTCCACGCGCGCCGCGATGCTGCACGGAAAATGCGCGAGCAACTGATTGTTCGCATCGAACGCCTGCAACGTGCGGTCGGCGAGACGGATCAAAAGATACGACGCCTTCACGCGCGGCGCGGCGCGCTCGGTCATCGGCACGGTCAGGGCGCTGCCCGGCGGCGCGGTGATTCCATCCCAGTCACCGTTCAATTTCCGGATCAACGCCGGATGCGCGTGACAGCGCTCGGCGACCAGTTCGAGCAGCGTCTCGTAGTCGAGCGGTCCCTGCTCAGACTTGCCAAACCAACTGCTCGCGAGCGGACGCAGGCGCGCGAGGTCGGCGGGTTCCACGCGGAAATTTCCCAAGGACGGTGCGGTCCAAATCAACCGCACGCGCGTCGCGTCATCCAGTTCGCCCGTGGCGGGCAGCGCTTCACGTGTCTGGAAGGCCCGCACCGCGCGGCGTGTCTGCGAACCCGGCACGCCGTCAATTGACCCGGCGGAAATCGCCATGCGGTCGAGCGCAATCTGCGCGTCGAGCAGTGTGAGCGCGCGCGCAGGAACGCTGTTGGTGGAAGCAGACGGAGCCAGCGGACGCACAATCACCGTCGTATTGATGCCGGATGATTTGGCGGAGGAAAGCACCGGCGCGTTCGTGACCGGCGTGGAATCACGAGTCACCTTGCGGTTCTGAAACCAGCCACGTTCCCATGCGAACCACCCCCCGCCCGCCAGCAAGGCGAGCACGACCAGCCACACCAAACCGCGCCCGCGCTTTTTGCGCCGGCCCGAAGTCGAGGCGAGGAGGGTTGTGTTGTACTTCCGCACGCATGGAGATTATCGGGAGGAGAAACTTTTTGAACCGCTAATCTACGCTCCAATTTTGATTAGCGTGGATTAGCGAGAATTAGCGGTTAAAAATCACGGGCATGAACATCGTGGTTCTCGACGGCTACACTTTGAATCCGGGCGACCTTTCCTGGGACGCGCTCCAGAAACTCGGCCCGTGCGTCATCCATGATCGCACGCCGCCCGAGCAGGTCGTCGAACGCGCCCGCGACGCCGAAGTGGTGCTGACGAACAAGACGTTGCTCCCGCGTGAAACCATCGCCGCGCTGCCGAAGCTGAAATACATCGGCGTGCTCGCGACGGGCTACAACGTGGTGGACATCGCGGCGGCGAAGGAACACGGCATTCCAGTCGCGAACATTCCTGACTACGGGACACACTCGGTCGCGCAATTCACCTTCGCGCTGCTGCTCGAACTTGTGCATCACATCGGCCACCACGCGCAAAGCGTGCGCGACGGACGCTGGGTGCGCAGCGCGGATTTTTGCTACTGGGATTCGCCGCTGATGGAATTGCACGGCCTGACCTTCGGCGTGATCGGCTTCGGCAAAATTGGCCGCGCCACGGTGAAACTCGCGGACGCCTTCGGCATGAAAGTGCTCGTCCACAACCGCTCGCGCCCGGCGAACCTGCCCGTGCATTATGAGTTCGTAAGCCTCGACGAACTGCTCACGCGCAGCGATGTCGTGTCCCTGCACTGCCCGCTCACGCCGGAGAACAAGCACTTCATCAACGCCGAACGCCTCGCACGCATGAAGCCGACGGCGTTCCTGCTCAACACCAGTCGCGGGCCGCTGCTCGACGAAGCGGCGGTCGCGAACGCTTTGAACTCCGGAAAAATTGCCGGCGCTGGCCTCGATGTGGTTTCCGTGGAACCGCCCAAGGCGGACCACCCTTTGCTCACCGCGAAGAACTGCCTCGTCACGCCGCACATCGCGTGGGCCACGCGGGCGGCGCGCGCGAGGCTGATGGATGCGGCGGTGGAGAATATTCGCGCGTTCCTAGCGGGCACGCCGCAGAACGTCGTGAATCGCTGAAGTGGGAAGCGGGCTTGGAGCGCCGGTCTCCGACCCGGCTCGTGCGTGAATCATGATTCGAGCTAGGGCGGAGACCGGCGCTCCAAACGCAAAAACAAAAAGCCGTTCCACCTCACATGGAACGGCGTGGTTCGGCGCGCTGGCTCCAGCTACGCCTCGAAACTTTTTCCGCAGCCGCAGCTTTGCTTGGCGTTGGGATTGGAAATCTTAAAACCGCCGCCCGTCAGCGCGTCGGAAAAATCCACGACGGAACCGGCCAGGTAATTCGCGCTGAACGGATCGACCAGCACGCTCACGCCGAAGTGGTCCGCCGTGGTGTCGTCAGCGCGCTTCTCGTCGAAGACCATGCCGTATTGCAGGCCGGAGCAGCCGCCGCCCTCGACGTACACGCGCAGGTGTTTGCCGGCGTTCTCGGGGCTTTTCAGCATTTCTTGGATTTGCCGGGCCGCACTCTCGGTGAGGTTCACGGCTGTAGGTTCGGTTTGCGTTGCTGTGCTCATAACGGGGCGGAAAGTATCAGCCGGAAAAATCAGTGTCAAACGGCGCGCACGGACAGGAGGAAGTGACATTAAATTTCCGTCAGCAACCCCGGCGTGGCAGAAAAGATTTGTTCGGGCGGCCATGTGCAGCGTATGTTTGCCCATACCCAAACAGACCATGACGCCTAGACTCATGCCATTGCGGAACCTTCCTGGTTCGAGCCTCTGCGCGTCTGCCGTTCCCTTGCTTATGAAAAAACATTCCCTCTCCCTGATCACCCGTCCGCTGGTTTTGTGGCTTGGCCTGCTCGCGACGTTTTCCGTCGGGGCGGCGGAGATCGTCATCATCCCGCTCGGCACCACGAACCGGATCACCACGCCGGGCGGGACGGCGGGCTGGCATTACCGGATCGGATCGAGCGAGGCTTCCACGCCCATCCCGGCCTGGCGCACGAACACCTTCGTCGAGGACGGCTCGTGGAGCGTGGGCGCGCTGCCGCTCGGCTACGCCACGGCGGCCAACGACCCGAACAATTACGAGCCGAACCTGGTCACGACCGTGGCCGCGGCCACCACGCTGGTGTACGTGCGGCGCGAGTTTTACATCACGAACCGTCTGAGCTATTCCGCCGTGAGCGTGAACGGCTTCGCGGATGACGGCGTGGTCGTTTGGATCAACGGGCGCGAACTTTCGCCGCGCTTCCAGTGCTGCACCGGCGGCACGGACGCGAATGCGCCGACCTTCGACGCGCTCTCGCCCACCGCGCTGGAGTCGCTGCCCTTCAACTATTCCGTAGTGAACGACGGGACCGGCCCGCTGGTCGAGGGCACGAACATCATCGCCATCATGCTCTTCAATGCGAACAACACGAGCAGCGACCTGGTGCTGGACGCGAGCCTGCGAGTGACCTTTGACGACGTGGCCCCGGTGGTCAGCGGGCAGTCGCCGGTGGCCGGCTCGGGCGTGAACTCGCTCACGGCCATCCAGGTCAATTTCTCCGAAGCGGTGACGGGCGTGGACGCGGGCGATTTGCTCATCAATGGCGCGCCCGCCACGAACATGCTGCCCATCTCGCCCTCGATTTATACGTTTGAATTTTCGCAGCCGCCGACGGGCACGGTCACGGTGGCCTTCGCGGCGCTGCCGGGCATCAACGATCTGGCGGGCAACGCCTTCACGACCAACTTCTGGACCTACGTGCTGAACACGAACGCGCCGAGCACGGCCTTCGTCATCTCCGAGTTTCTCGCGGTGAACACGGGCAACGGCACGAACGCGCTTCGGGATGAGGACAGTGACGCTTCGGACTGGGTGGAAATTTACAACCCTAGCGGCTCGCCGGCGAACATCGGCGGCTATTACCTCACGGACACCACGAACAACCTGACCAAGTGGCGCATCCCGAACGGCGCGTCCCTTGTGGGCAACGGCTATCTCGTCGTGTTCGCGTCGGGCAAAAACCGCACCAACAATCTGACGAAGCTGCACGCAAACTTCAGCCTGGCCGCCGGCGGCGAATACCTCGCGCTCGTGGATCCGAACACGAATGTCATTTCGGAGTTCTATCCGACGTATCCGAACCCGCAGTTGCAGAACATCTCCTACGGGCGCGACCGCGTGGACCCGGGCATCACCGGTTACTTCGTCGTGCCCACGCCGGGCGCGCATAACAGCACCGGCTCCGACCCCGCGCTCGACGTGCAGTTCTCGCGCAGCGGCGGCACGTTCGCCGGTTCCTTCCTGCTCACCCTCAGCACCGCGAACACGAACAGCCTCATCCGTTACAACCTCATCAACTCCGCGCAGGACACGGGCAACGCCACCAACATCCCCACGCCTTCCTCGCTGCTCTACACCGGCCCGATCACGGTCAACAACTCGGTGCAGGTGCGCGCGCGCGCCTTCCCGCCCGCGCCCACGAGCTTCCCCGGCGCTCCGCGCACCGAGTGCTTCACGCAGGTGGACCCGGGCATCACGAACTTCGTCTCCACGCTGCCTATCGTGATCATTCACACGCTCGCCAACGCGGGCCTGTCCGGCGGTTTCCCGGCGCTGGACAACTCAGTGATGATCACCGTGATGGATAACGACACGCCCTCCGGCTACGCCGCGATCATGGACCGTCCGCAGATGGTGAAGCGCGCCGGCATCAACCTGCGCGGCTCCAGCACGCAGGGCTTTCCCAAATCCGGTTTAGCGGTGGAACTGCTGGACGAATTCAACAATGACGAGGAGGCGTCCTTCGCCGGGCTGCCCAAGGAGTCCGACTGGGTGCTCTACGCGCCGAACCAGTTCGACACGTCGCTCATGCACAACCGTTTGCTGCACAAGTTCGGCGACGTCTTCGGCCAGTACTCTTCGCGCACCCGTTTCGTCGAAGTCTTCTTTCGCAACAACAGCGGGGCCATCACCGCCACCACCAACGCCACCGGCGGCGGCATGGGCGATTACAACGGCGTGTATGTCCTCGA
>JANOAY010000055.1:0-2487 GCA_031411375.1 Pedosphaera sp.
AGCCGGCGCTACGTAACGCCGGCTTTCCAGCCGGCAGGTGGCGACACATTCTTGTGTCGTGGCGATGGGCTGAATTCTGGTTGGTCTTCCATGCACCCGCCAATTTTCATCATTGGAACTGCTCTCCGCTTGTAACCCGCCTGCCGCGCGTTCAGTCTTCGCCTCCGTAACCCAAAAATTATGAAAAACATTTTCCGCCATTCACTTGCCCTGGCTGCGCTGGCTGCTGTGGTTTCTTTCTCCACTGTCACCGCCTCCGCGCAAGACTCGGAGCGCGCTGAGGAACGCCGCATCGCCCGCCTGAAAACGATTCGCGAAACGATGGACGTGAAGAGCGACGCCGACTGGAAGGACAAGATCGAGCCGCTGGTCGTGAAAGTGCAGGACGCGCAACGCGCGCGCGGGGCCGCCGCCTTCGGCGGATTCGGCGGCGGCGGTCGCGGCGGTCCAGGCGGAGCCGGCGGTGGACAGGGCGGTCAGGGCGGCGGCAATCGCAACGCCAATCCCGAGTTTGACGCGCTCCGTAAAGCGATGGAGGACAAGGCCCCGGCGGATGAAATCAAAGAGAAGCTCGCCAAGTATCGCGAAAGCAAGAAGGCCAAGGACGACGCGCTGACCAAGGCGCAGGACGATCTCCGCAAGGCACTGTCGCCCCGTCAGGAAGCCGGCGCCGTCGTCGCCGGGCTGCTGAACTGATTCTGGAATTTCTTAAGCGAACATCGCCCGCGCCCCATCTGGAACGCGGGCGATTTGCTTTTGCATCCCGGCGCACGCAGACGAAACAGGAATGAACCGCCATTGAACCATTTCGGCTCGCACGCATTCCACTGAACGACATGAACACACGCGCTGGCCGCTCGAAGAGCTTTTGCCTCATCATCCTCGGCCTGCTGGTGGTCGCGGTCCTGGTGGGGCGGCAGTTCTTTGCGCCGTCTGTCACGCCGCCAGCGGCCCCATCACCGGAGGCGGCGGTTCCCGCAGAACCATCCGCGCCGACGGGCGTCACGCCGCTCACCGCGCCGCCCGTCGCGCCGGTGGAACCGCCGCCGAAGACGGTGCTGCAACGCCTCGTGAGCCATGACACCAACGTGTTCAAATTGTCGCCCGCCGAGGTGCAGAAGTTCCTGACCCGCAACGCGAGCAACGCGGAGAGCCTGCTCGCGGCCTTCAACGTGACGAGCGACAAGGAGCATCTGCGCGAGGCGCTGCGGCTGCATCCAACGAATGCGCTGGTGCTCGCCACGGCGCTGGCCGTCGGCGTGCGACCGGAGGAGCGGCGTGAATTGCTCGAACAGTTCAAACAGGCCGCGCCGGAGAATCCGCTGGCGGATTATTTGTCGGCGCGCGACCACCTGAAGAACCGGCAGCCGGTGCTGGCGCTGGAGGATTTCCGCGCGGCGTCCGGAAAGGCGGCGCTTCAGGATTTCACCGTGGAGCGGGTGCAGGGTCTGGAGGAAATGTATCTGGGCGCGGGTTATTCTGTGGCGGAGGCGAAGGCGCTCGCGATGTCGAGTTTGCAAATGCCCGCGTTCCGCCACTTGCGCGAACTGGGCCGCGACCTGTCGGCATTGCAACAGGAATACGTGAACGCCGGTGACACGGCCTCGGCCGAGGCGCTAACGAAAATGGGCCTGGGCCTGGCCGCGCATGTGGCGAACGGCGGCGCCGGGACATTGCTGGGGCAGATGATCGGCGGCGTGCTGGAGCGGGAATTTCTGAACGGCCTCGATCCGGCGGTGAGTTATGATTTCCTTGCGCAGCCCGCCGGCGAACGGTTGGCGCAATTACGGGAGCAGGACCGGGCTATCCGCGCCTCGGCCCAGTTCTACGACCAGTGGATACGGAGCGCGAATGACGCGCAGCTTGTGAGTTATTTCGACCGCATGAAACTCTACGGGGAAACGGCGGCGCTCCAGTGGGCGAGAAATCAGGTGACGGATGAGACGCCTGCGCCGTAGGCCGGCCAGGCGGGCTACTTCTTCTCCTCTTCCTCACGCAGATTCTTCTCGAAGAACTCGGTGGCGTCCTTGAAGCGGCGCGCGTTCTCGTCGCACGTTTCCATCAGCGCCTTGTGCGCCTCATGGCAGGTGCGGGTGATCTCGACGCGGGGCACGTTGCTCTCCTCGACGCGCTTGAAGGCACCAATCTCCGGCGGGTCTTTAATGATGGTAAAGGAGCCGAGGATTTCAAAATTGGCCAGGGCTTCGAGGATGCGGTCGCTGGGGTGAAAGAGTTTCAGGGAGCAAGGCTTGCCTTCCTTCTTGGCAGCTTCGCACTTGCGGGACATCACGGTCATGACGCCTAGGAACGTGCTGTCCATCAGGGGGCACTGGGTGAGGTCGAGGACAATTTCTGTGCAGCCGTCCTGCTGCAATTGAAGCAGCAGATTCTTGAAATCCGTCGCGGCCCGGAACTTCGCCTGGCCGACCACGCGCACAATCGCGACATGGTCGCGAACACACACGGACAAGCTGGTGGATGTGCCTT
>JANOAY010000056.1:0-12584 GCA_031411375.1 Pedosphaera sp.
GCCAAGCAGATGGGGTTCACCCTCGTCGAGGCATTGGTTTCAATGGCGGTGGTGGGCGTGATGATCTCGGGTTTGGTCACGGGTTTTATGCAGACCCACCGGAGCGCCGAGTGGTCGGCCTACAATCTCGCCGCCCAGTCGCTCGCGTTGCAGCCGCTGGAGCAGGCGCGCGCCGCGAAGTGGGATCAATACGCGAATCCCAGCGTGGATCAGCTCCAAGGCACCAATTTTCCCAAGACGATCAACATCCTCGACGTGCCGATCAACTCCACGAACTTCGTGTATGCCACGAACACCGTGAGCATCCGCTCCATCGGCACCAACCCTCCGCTCAAGGAAATCTCCGTCGTCACCACCTGGCAGTTCATGAACCGCGGCCTGTTCTCGAACACGGCGGTGACCTATCGCGCCCCTGACCAATGAAAACGTTCCGCCCTTCGCCCCGCGCCGCCGCACGCCGCCGCGCCTTCACCCTCATCGAGCTGCTCGTGACCATGGTCACGACCGTGCTGGTCGTGGGCGGGGCCATGGCCGCGTACGCCTACGGGCTGCGCACGGTGCAGTATGTGAACCCTAAGCTTGGTTCGAGCGACGAGGCGCGCAAAGCCATCTCGCTGCTCACGGACGAGATTCGCGCGGCGCGTTCGATCAAGATCGGCAGCGGGACCATTTCGAGTTTTACGGAGGTTGGTCCGTGGGTCGCCCAGCAGGGCAATGCGCTCCAAGTCTATCCGACGGTGGATACGAATTCTTACATCCGCTACTTCTGGGATTCCACAGACGAGCGTCTCAAGCGCACCACCAACGGCACCACCACCACGCTGGTCATCGCGAACTGGGTCAGCAACCGCACCGACCAAGCCATCTTCCGTTGCGAGGACTTTGCCGGGCGGCTCCTCTCGAACAGCTTCAACAACCGCGTCATCGCCATGGAGCTGAACTTCTACCAGATTCAATATCCCAAGACGCCGGTGGGGCCGGGCAACTATTACGACTACTACAGGCTCAGCGCCAAATTCACCCGGCGCACCTTGCTTTGATTTATGAAAACGCGTCTTTTCTCTCGGCCCGGCCAGCGTGCGAGCACGCTGCTCATGGTCATGGTGCTCTCGGCCTGCACCCTGCTCATCCTCGGCGGCGTCCTGAGCTGGACCTCGACCAACATCACCCTCTCCGGGCGCAACAACGAATACTTCAAAACCGTCGCGGCCGCCGAGGCGGCCACCGAGAAGGTCATCGCCGCGATGGCGTACGATTATCAGATCAACGGCGACCTCCCCGTGCGCAACAATGTGGACAGCTACAAGCTCAAGTATCCGCTCGCCTCGGAAAACGCCCTCTGGGGCAACTACCAGTTCAACAACGGCGCCGGCACCGCCAACCGCACCTGGGTCGAGTACATCCCGCCCACCGAGTTCCGCGTGCTCACCGCGCAGTATCGCGGCCTCTTCGGCTACGCCAGCGTCTTCCGCGTCATCTCGAACGCGCGCGACACCACCAGCCGCTACAACCTGACCGCCGGCGTCTGGCAGGACGTCGAGACCGCCACCATCCCGCTCTTTCAGTTCGCCATCTTCTACAACATCGACCTGGAGATTAACCCCGGCCCCGTGATGACCATCACCGGCCCCGTGCATTCCAACCAAAAAATTTATCTCCAGCCCCAGGCCACGCTGACCTTCCGCGACGACGTCACGGCCGCCAGCGACATCCTCAACACCAAGAAGCCCGGCGATCCCTCGACGCGCACCCCCGGCGCCATCGTCTTCGACAGCGCCGAGAAGGACAGCGGCGTCAGCTCGCTTAACCTCCCCATCGGCACCGACAACACGCCCGCCGCCGTGCGCCAGGTCATCGAGGTTCCGCCCGCCGGCGAAGTGACCACCTCGGCGCTCGGCGCGCAGCGCCTCTACAACAAGGCCGACTTGATCATCACCGTGGCCGACGGCGGCACCACCATCACCAGCGGCCTGGTGAACAACAAAGCCACCACCGTGAACCTCACCACCGTGCCCC
This sequence comes from Pedosphaera sp., assembly GCA_031411375.1. GTDB lineage: Bacteria > Verrucomicrobiota > Verrucomicrobiia > Limisphaerales > SIBH01 > JANNGC01. Next base: position 2,017 of record JANOAY010000056.1, read on the forward strand.
CCATCCAGCGCTGGCTCACCACCAGCACGCTCTACAACCGCCGCGAGGCCAAGACCGTGCAGACCGTCCAGATTGACGTGGGCTATCTCGTGAACTGGAACAACAGCACCAACAACACCCTCCCCTGCCGCGCCGGCACCTCGTCCCGCGACGTGACCATCATCCACGTGGATGACCAGCGCTCCGTCTCCACCTCCAGCGGCAACCAGCCCGGCGTGGTCGTCCACAACGGCGCGCTGCTGCCCCCCTCGGGACTGACCGTGGTCACGCCCGAACCGTTGTATGTCCGCGGCCATTACAACGTGCGCGACACCTCGGCCATGGCCATGAATCTGGGCAACCACAACACCTTGAACACCAAGCCCGCCGCGCTCATGGGCGACGCCATCACCATTCTTTCCCAGAACTGGCCTTTGGGCACCGTGGCCCACGGCAGCGGGGCTTTTTCCAGCCGGGTCGCCATTCCCACCACCATCAACGCCGCCATCCTCGCCGGCATCGTCGAGACCAGCCCCGGCCAGTACAGCGGCGGCGTGGAAAACTTCCCGCGCTTCCTCGAGGACTGGAACAACATCAACTTCACCTACAACGGCTCGATGGTCGTGATGTTCCCCAGCCAGATCGCCACCGGCCTGTGGCAAGGGACAGGATCCTCCATCGGCATCTACAACCCGCCGAACCGCGACTGGGCCTTCGACACGAACTTCCGCGACCCGGCCAAGATTCCGCCCGGCACGCCCTGCGTGCGCGTGCTCATCCGCGGCGCGTGGGCCATGGTCCGCCCCGGCACCACCGACATCGTGAACCCGAACGAAATTCTGCCATGAGACTTGCGCTCCTCCTGCTGCTGACCGGGCTGAACACCGCGTCCGCGCAAGCCCTCGCCGTGCGCGCCCTCATCAGCACGCCGCCGGAAATGGGCACCCTGCATTTCCTCGAACTCAGCCGCGCCGGCCACACCTACACCGTGGTCCCCCCCGGCCGCGACTGGCCCGTGCAGCTCGACGCGCCGAACGAGCGCCTCCAGTTCTCCGCGCCCACTGGCGCCGTCAGCCTCGCCCTCCGCTTCACCACCAATGCCGTGCGCGACGTGATCGCCACGGCGGACGCCTTGCGCCGGCACGCCACGCCGGACCTCGGCGAAGCCCGCCCGCTGGCCGAGCTGGAAATTTTCAGCGGCGACGACGCCGGTCGCGCCGCAGATTTCGCCTATGCCCTGCTAGGCCACCCCCGGCGCTGCCGCGTGGCCGCGCTGCCCGTGCCCGGCGGCACCGTGGACTTCGTGCTCCACAGTTCGGTGGAGGAATTCCCCGCCGCGCAACAGGCCTTCGGCGCAATGCTCAACACCTTCCAACGCACCAGCCGCACCGCCGCGGAAAACGCCGCGGCGGCGGAGCAAAAACTCGCGGCGCGCGCGACCAAAATTTCCGGCGACTAAAAGCCGGACCAGCTTCGGGGTGGCTTACGCACTTAGGCCGCTCCGAGATCAGAAGGGGAAGCGGCGGGAGGCGGGGTGACTCGCCTCCCGCTTTTTCTTCTTGGCGCGCGCTGGAGTTGCATTCCGCGCCGCAGTCCCTAGCCTCGCGGCCAGTTCAGTCAGAATTTTTTTCGTGCGAATCCCGTTGCATAACTTTCTCCGCCGCTGGAGCCGGGCGGCGTTTTTTCTCACGCTCCTTTCCGCCGTGGTGGCCGCCGCGCAGACGCCGCTGCTAACCAATGTTCTCAGCGTGCTGGAACTTGACGACGCGGCGCTGGCGGCAAAGCCCGCGCTGGAGTTGCGCGGCGTCATCACCTGCTCCGATTCCGCCTACGCCCTGCTCTTCGTGCAGGACGAGACGGGCGGGATTTTCATCCATCAAGTGGGTGCGCCGGGAATATTCCGGGCGGGCGATCTAGTCACGGTGCGCGGCGCGGCGGCGCGCGGGCTGTTGCTGCCGATGGCCGCCGCCACGGAAATCACGGTGCAGGGGCGGGCGGCTTTGCCGACGGCGCGGTTCATTTCCATCGGCACGTTGAACACGGGTTCGCCGGTCGGCGACCGGGTGGAACTGCGCGGCGTGGTGCAGCGCGCGCGGGTCTCGGACGGCCATCTGTTTCTGCACCTCGTCAATGGCGAGAACCGTTGTACGGTGATGATGCCGCACGCGGGCGCGCTGCCGGACCTGCTGGACACGCGAGTGGCGGTGCGGGGCGTGGGCGCGGCCACCTTCAACCGGAACCAGCAACTGACCGGGTTCCAATTGTGCGTGCAGGACATGTCGGAACTGGAAGTGATCTTCCGTCCGGCGGCGCCGGCGTGGGACGCGCCGTTGTGTTCGAGCAGCGATTTGATCCGCCAGTCTGCGCGGCGCACGCCGGAGCATCGCGTGCGGGTGCGCGGCGCGGTCACGCTGCACTGGCCGGAGCAGATCACGGTCTTGCAGGACGCGGCGGGCGGGCTGGTCATCGAAGGTGGATTGCCTGGCCCGGTGCAGACGGGGGACGACGTGGAGGTGATCGGCTTTTTGAAACGCCCGTTGGAAAGCGCGCGGCTGATCAACGCGCAGAGCCGCCGTCTGGGCGTGGCGAAGGAAATCACCGCGCGGCTCGGCACGCTGGCGGAGGCGGCGGGCTGGAGCAACCAACTGGTGCGGCTGGCCGCCGAGGTGGTGGCGTGGCAGCCGCCGCGCGACGGGGAAATCTCGGCGGTGCTGCTGGCGGGCGAGCAGCATTTCCTCGCGCGGCTGCCGGCGGCGGGCGCGAATGGCGTGGCGGCGGCGTTCCCGCCCGGCGCGCAGTTGAACGTGACGGGCGTGCTACGATCCGCTTTGCGCGAGGCGAACAAGACGCCGGGCCTGACCTTGCTGCTGCGCGGCCCCGCCGACTTGGCGCTGGTGCGCGCCGCGCCGCAGTCGCCGTGGCGCTGGGTGTGGATCGTCTCGGTGGTGACGGTGGCGGTGGCGCTGACGGCGGCAGGGGTGTTCTGGTTTTTCTCGCGGCGTTACCAGCGTGTCGTGGCGGCGGCGGCGTTGCGCCAGGCGAACACCGAGTCGCGCTTCACGGAGATGGAGCGGCAGTTGCGCTCGGCGCACCGCGAGCGCGAACTCATCGCGCAGGAGCTGCACGACAACATCATTCAATCCATCTACTCCGTCGGTCTCGGGCTGGACGAGGCGCGGCGGCTGGCGGGGCAAAATCCCGAGCGGCTGCCCGAGCGGCTGGAGCAGGCGGTGGGCGGCTTGAACGCGGTCATTCGCGACGTGCGCGCCTTCCTCGGCGGGCTGGAGCCGGAGGGACTGGACGGCAACGAACTCAAGGGCGCGTTGAAATCGGTGCTGCTGGCCAGCGGCGAAGACCAGCAGGCGCGCTTCTCCATTCGCATTGATCCTGCCGCCGCCGGCTCGCTCACGCCGGCCCAGGCCACGGAAGTTTTCAACATTGCGCGGGAGGCCATGACCAACTCGATGCGCCACGCGCAGGCGGAGCTGACCACGGTGACGTTGCTCGCGACAGGCCGCGGGGTGCGGCTGGAGATCGCGGACAACGGCGCGGGCTTCGACCCGACGAAGCTGGAGCGCGACTCGCTCGGCCTGCGCCACATGCAGCAGCGCGCGCAGTCCATCGGAGCGACGTGGCAGCTCGAGGCCGCGCCCGGAAAAGGCACGCGCATAATCGTGGATATTTCCAGCAGCCCCTTGCTAACTTTGCCCGCCATCAATGACAACCAGTGACGCCAAGACCATTTCCATCCTGCTCGTCGAAGACCACGAGGTCACGCGGGCCGGACTGCGCAGCCTGTTGAACACGCACCCGCACCTGCACATCGCGGGCGAGGCGGAGACGGTGACGGGAGCGGTGAGCGAGGCCGCGCGCCTGCAGCCCGACGTGGTGCTGCTCGACATCCGCCTGCGCGACGGCTCGGGCTTCGAGGTGTGCCGCCGCTTGCAGAAGATGAATCTCGACGCGCGGGTCATCTACCTCACCTCGTTCGCGGATGACGAGGTGCTGTTCGAGGCCATTGCGAGCGGGGCGGACGGTTACTTGCTCAAGGAGATCAACAGCCGCGCACTCGTGGACGCGATTGAAAATGTCGCCGCCGGCCGTTCCATCCTCGACCCGGCGGTGACGCGCCGCGTGATGTCGCGGCTGCAAGGCGTGATGCAGGCCGCCGCACCGGACGATGGCGGACTGAGCCGGCTCTCGCCGCAGGAATTCCGCATCGTGTCGCTGGTGGCCGAAGGCCAGACGAACAAGGAGATCGCCGTCGCGCTGAACCTGAGCGACAAGACGGTGAAGAATTATCTGAGCAACGCGATGGGGAAATTGAAGACGCGCCGCCGCTCGCAGGCCGCCGCGCTGTTCACGCGCCATCCAAAGTCCGCGTTGCCCTGAGCTTTTCGGCGGGCAACTTGGCGGCGCCGGCAAGGATGTCGGCGCTCCCAGGGCTGTCCTAAATCACCACGGGACTTCCCAATTCACAGACGGGACTTGCTAGGGCCGTCCGGCTCCCGCCGTGAATTTCCCCGCACGATTTCGCCCCGCCCAGCCCCCGATTTTCCTTGGCAGCATCGTTGCTAAAGAGCCTCGTGCTGAAACATTTCGAGAACCGAGGATTATGAAACTGCCGGGCCAGAATCATCCTGCATTTCGCGCCCGTCGCCGGGGCTTCACGATGATTGAGGCGCTGGTCGCCATGCTCATGGCGGGGATCATGTTCACCGCGCTGTATGCGGGGATGCACTTTGGCTTTCGCATCATCAAACTTTCCCGCGAGAACACCCGCGCCACGCAGATCATGGTCGAGCACATGGAAATCTGCCGCCTCTACAAATGGAAAGACCTCACGAACGTGGGCGGCTTTCTGAACACCAATCCCATCGCCGTGCCCTACTACCCCGTCGGCGCCGGGAGCAGCAGCATCATGTTCACCTCGCGCGTCTCGCTCCTGCCCGTCACGCTCGGCACCAGCTACGCAACGGACATGCGCAAGCTCACCGTGCGCGTGGACTGGGAATCCACCGGCGACAGCAACCGCTCGCGCTCGATGAGCACCTACGTGGCCCGCAACGGACTGCAAAATTATGTTTGGTAAAGCTCTTCCATCCGGGCGCCGTCCCGACGCGCGCGGCGCCCGCGCCGGTTTTACGCTGGTCGAGATGTCCATGGCCCTCGCCGTCTCGGGCGTCATTCTCACCGCTCTGCTCTCCTTCACCGTGTATGCGGCCAAAAGTTTCGCGGCCATGGAGAACTACATTGACCTGGAGCAGAAGAGCCAGAAGGCGCTCGACAGCATGACGCAGAACATCCGCCAGACCCAGGCGCTGACCGCCTTCGGCACGCGGCAGTTGAACGGGCAGAGCGTGACCAACTCGCTCACCTTTCTCGACGAAGACGGCACCTCGCTGAATTACAACTACACGGACAACGTGCTGCTCCAGACCAAGAGCGGCGAGACCACCATGCTGCTGACCAACGTGGACTACCTCACGTTCCAGATTTACCAGCGGAACACCGTGGCCAGCACCTACGACCAGTTCCCCGCCGGCTCCGTCGCCCAGTGCAAGCTCATCAGCGTCAGTTGGATTTGTTCCCGCACCATTCTCGGCAGCAAGGTGAACACGGAAAGCGTGCAGACCGCGAAGATCGTCATCCGCAAACAATAAGGACTATATGAAAATCCTCCTCACTCCCGGCCGCCGCGTGCGCGGCCTGACCTACGCCACCGTCGTCGTGGCCATGATCACCATCGGCACGCTGCTCGCCGCCTACTTGAAACTCGTGGCCGTGCAGAACCAGCTCGTGACCCGCTCGCAGACGTGGAACCGCTCCGTGCCCATCCTCGAATCGGGCATCGAGGAAGCCATCGCGCATTTGAACAAGAACGGCTCGCCGGACTCCGCTGGCCTCGTGGACTTGGGCAAGATGGACGACGACGGCTGGACCAGCCACGGCTCGCCCACCGGGCCGTGGTACAAATTCGGCTGGATGGCCGGAGACTTCTATTACGTCAGCATCTCGGCTTGGAATGGTAACACCACGCAATGCCCGAGCATCAGCTCCACCGGCTGGGTCAAGCAGCTTCCGGCTTTTGCCCTGCGCGGCCAGGCCGGCCCGCTGCTCGCGCAGAACGAATTGAATTTCAGCGGCTACTCCCGCCGCATGGTCGCCTGCACCACCACGAACAATCCCGTCTTCAGCAAAGGTCTCATCGCCAAAAACGGCATTGATATGAACGGCAACAACGTGACCGTGGACAGCTACGATTCCTCAAACCCCGCCTTCAGCACCAACGGTCGCTGGGACGTGAACAAACGGCGCGACCGTGGCGACATCGCCAGCAATGATAACCTCACCAACATCATCAACGTCGGCAACGCCAACATCTGGGGCCGCGTGGCCACCGGCCCGGGCGGCACCGTGGCCATCGGCCCGAACGGCAAAGTCGGCAACGCCGCGCACCAGGCCAGCGGCAGGGGCATCCAGCCCGGCTATTCCACCGACGACATGAACGTGGAATTTCCTGACGTGGTGCTGCCGGCGGGCAGCGCCGGCTGGCTGCCACCCACGGGCGGGCCGAATTACACGCTGGCCACGGGCGACTACCGCCTCGACTCCCAGCTCAGTGGGAAAATCGTCGTGGCCCCCAACGCCAACGTGCGCCTGCTCCTCAAAGCTGGGATTAAATTCACCGGTCAGGATTCGCTGACCATCAGTTCCAACGCCAACCTCAAGATTTACCTGGACTGTCCCAGCGCCGCCATCACCGGCCAAGGCATTCTCGGCCAGGGCATCCAAAATGGCTCCGGCACGCCGAACCAGTGCCAGATTTACGGCACCTCGGCGCTCACCGACCTCGACATCGGCGGCAACGGCGAGGCCACCTGCGTGGTCTATGCGCCCTACGCAAATGTGAAGCTGCATGGCGGCGGCAGCAGCGATCAGGACTTCTCCGGCGCGCTCATCGCCAAGACCTTCACCTTCACCGGCCACTACAACATCCATTACGACGAAGCCCTCGGCCGCTCCGGCCACTGGCGCGGCTTCACCATCACCTCTTGGAACGAGAAATAATTTCCGACCACGCGCGTCACGCGCGCCACCTCGGGGCGGCGGAACAAACTTCGGGGCCGGCTTACGCACTTAGGCCGCTCCGAGATCAGAAGGGGAAGCGGCGGGAGGCGGGGCAACTCGCCTCCCGCTTTTCTTTTCCCGGTACGCGGACCTTCCAGTCCGCCGCCCGCCGCCAAGCAGTGCAGTGCAAGAACTGACCAGCGCCGGCCGTGATTCGTGGCTGGCTGCGGACTGGAAAGTCCGCGCGCCAAAAAAAGAGCGCGAACTTTCGTTCGCGCTCCATGAAAACTCCGAGTCCCGGCCCCCTCACGGACACAGCTTGATCGTCGGATGAATCTGATGGTTGCCGTGCGTCATCTCGCCGCCGTCATCAATGTCCGGCGCGCGCACGCCGAAGACCGCCGTGCCGTTCGGCACCGGCGCGCCGCCGGGCAGAATCGCGCCGTCTTTCAGCAGCAGACCGTGGCTGGCCGCGATGGCGGCACGGAAACCAAGCAGCCGATCCGCCGGGTTGTTCAGCTGCGCGAGTTCCGCGTCGGTGAGAATCCAGATGCGGATGCGGTGGCGATCATGCGGAGCCTGGCTGCCCTTGGCGTGGCTGTTGCCCGGCTCGCCCCGGTCTTCGAGGTCCACGCGGAAGAGCACCGAGCGGAATTCACGTTTGCCTTTCTCCGTGGTGTAGTCGCCCACGCCGGAGAAGGTGATCTTGTTGGCTGGCGCTTTGCGCGGCTCAGGTCCGCACGTCCTCATGCCGGGATTGCAAATGTCGCCGATGGTCACGGGCGCGTTCGGGTCTTCCGGGCAGCCGAGGCAGGCGCACAGGAGGCTGTCGAAACTCTTCGCGTGGAAGTTGCCTCTGTTGCCGCCCTTGTCGTGGCGGACATGCTCCCAGTTGCCGCGAATGCACGGCGTGTCGGGCGAGAACTCGGTTTCATTTCCCACCGGCGCGCCGACCTGGCCGCCGTGCGTCACGTAAGCCACTTTCGGAAAACTGCCCGCCTGGCGTCCGCCGCCCGTGGTGCGGCAGCCGGTGTGGCCTTCTTGCGGCGGCTCCGGCGTCACGGCGATGAAGGCGTCGAAACCCGTCAGGCTCGGCGCGGTGTGCGCGACGTTGACTTGCAAGGTGATCGAATACGGCGCCGGAGTGGAGACCGTGGTCATGGCGTTCTCACCGTACGACAGTGGCGGGAACGGTCCCTGGCTCGTCATGGGCGTGGTCTTGCCAAACGCGGCGTTGCTGGCATCCGTCCACGTCGCGAAGGAGACGCTGCCTTCCGTGGTGCCGCCGATGGACGCAATGAAATCCCCGTTCCCGGTGAAGTCCGTGTCCGTGAGTTCAATCGAAAGCGTGCCGGCCCCGGCGGAAATATCGAGGCACCGCAGATCCATCTGCGGCGCGCCCGCCGAGCCGATGACCGGTTTCGAGACGCCGGTGGTGAGGGTGACCACCCAAGTCGGCCCGATGGGGCCTTGGTAATTCACCACGCCGACGAGCGGGTCAAGGTCGTCCGGCCCTTGATCGGCAACGACGACGGTGTTGATACCGTCGGACAAACGGACTTGCACGCCGGCGGAGGCCGCAAGGGAACTGACGGCAAGCACGCCCAAACTGAGCAGGTAGTAATGACTGAATAGCTTCATGATTTTAACGAGTTAAGTTTTTTTGCCCGCAAAAAAACCACATAGCCAATCAGCCCTAGTCTGTCTCCTCGGGCCGCGCCATTTGGAGTTTTATGAGGCGGGAGCATTCAGCAAAACGCATTCCCTCCGGGCCGCTAGGCGTGTGAGATCTGGTCCAGTCAGCCACATTCAAGATTTTTCAGCCGTTTCCTTTTCAAGCACCGTCACGGGTCGAAAAAACGTGCTCTGCAAAACTGTCAGGCTTCCCTGACACTGTGCGATTACCGGCGACGGCGGGCGCAAACAGATCAAAACGCAATGCGGAATATTACTAGGGCCATATGAGCTGGGTAAAAATTGCGGGTCTCTAGTTTCCTTGCCGCGCCGCTTGGCCACGGATCTCGCCTGGTTGAGGAATTCGCCGCGCAGGAGCGCGGAGACTTCATCGCTGCGCGGCGGGCCGACGCGCATGAGCATCACGCCCATGCTGACGACGCGCTCGGGGTTGGCCGCTGGTTCGCCCGGCGCCAGCGGCGGCGCCTCGGCCAAAACGGTTTCTTGAGCGGTGGACCGGCTCGACAGCCCGCCTGCTTTCCATGCGAGGATGGACCCGCGCTGAACACGGCGATGGAAAACAGCACGATAGCCGTCTTGCGGCACGCGCTCTGAGAGATGCTCGACACAGCGCGCGAGGACGCGGACGTTCAGCCTGAAGGTGATTTTGCCAGGGTTATGAAGGTTGCTGCCCAGCCGTGTTTCGCGGGACGCTGAATGATTTTACTTTTCCCCGCCGGAATTTTTGTTCGCCGCCTGCGCACGCGCTGCCCTACTGTCCGTCGCACTCGAACGCATTCATGATCCAAGTCGAGAATTTAACCAAGCGCTACGCCGGGCATCGCGCCGTGAACGGACTCACGTTCCGCGTCGCGCCCGGCGAGATCGTCGGCCTGCTCGGGCCGAACGGCGCGGGCAAGACGACCATCATGCGCATCCTCTCCTGCTACATGCCGGCCACCTCCGGCACGGCGCGCGTGGCGGGCTTCGATGTCTTCACCGAGGCGGACGAAGTGCGCCGCCACATCGGCTACATGCCGGAGAACAATCCGCTGCACCGCGAGATGCGTGTGCGCGACTATTTGAAATTCCGCGCGCGGCTGAAGGGCATGAGCAGCGCCCGTTCGCGCGAGCGCGTGGACACGGTGATTGAACAGTGCGGCCTCGGCGACGTGAGCAAGCGCGTCATCGCGCATCTCTCGAAGGGCTACCAGCAGCGCGTCGGCCTCGCGGACGCGCTCTCGCACGAGCCGGACTTGATCATCCTCGACGAGCCGACGGCGGGCCTCGACCCAAACCAGATTCGCGCCGTGCGCCAGTTGATCAAAGACCTCGCGGGCAAGCACACCGTGCTGCTCTCCACGCACATTCTGCCCGAGGTGGAGGTGACGTGCAGCCGCGTGCTGATTCTCCACGAAGGCCGCGTGCTGGCCGATGACACGCCGCGCAATCTGGAAAAGCTGATGAGCAAGGGCGGCCGGGTGGTCGCGGAAATCGCCGCGCCGCTCCATGAGTTGCACGAGATTTTTGAAGCGGCGGTCGAGGTGGAAGGCTTCGATCTCTCGCCCGCAGAAGGCGATTACGTCCGCTGCTCGCTCACGGCGCGTCCGGGGCTGGACGTGCGCGAACAGATTTATCGCATGACACGCGACCGCGATTGGAAGCTGCGCGAACTCACGCGCAGCGCACATTCGCTCGAAGACATTTTCGTCCGCATCACGCGGCCCAACCAGGAGGACGAGGTCTGATGCGTGTGTGGCTGACATTGGTGCGCCGCGAACTGGCCGGCTCCTTCGTCTCTTGGACGGGCTACACGGTCATCGCCGTGGTGGCGTTTCTGTTCG
>JANOAY010000057.1:0-2219 GCA_031411375.1 Pedosphaera sp.
CTGGTGCTTGGCTCGCTCGTGACTCTGGCCGTGCTCACCTACGCCTTCTGGCCGGGGCGACGCTGGGACTGGCGGAATTTCCCGCCCACCGCCACCGGCCCGTGGGTGGCGTTTGGCGACAGCCTCACGCTGGGCACGGGCGCGGGGAACGGCGGCTACCCCGCGCTGCTCGGCCCGCGCCTCGGCGTCACGCTGCAAAATCTCGGCGCGGCAGGCGAGACCACGGCGGACGGCCTGGGCCGCATTGCTGAAGTCGAGGCGCTCCAGCCGCGCGTGGTGCTGCTCTGCTTTGGCGGCAACGACGTACTGCGCGGCCAGTCGCGCGAGCAGATGTTCGCCAACCTCGGCGCGATGATTGACCGGCTGCACGCGCAGGGAAGTTTCGTGGTCTTGATTGGCATTCGCGGCGGGACGGTGTTGCGCGATGGAAACGCCAAAGGCTTCGCCGAACTCGCCGAACAGAAGCGGGTCATGCACATCCCGAACCTGCTCGACGGACTCATCGGCACGCCGAGCCTGATGTCCGACTACGTGCATCCGAACGACGCGGGCTACGAGAAGATCGCCGCGCGGCTGGAGAAGGAGTTGCGACCACTGCTCGCCAAGCTTGGTGAGAAGTGAAGAAACCGCTGGCTCAAGTTGCGCGGCTCCGCCGTAGCGTGACAATCCACACAACAAGCATGATCACGAAGCCGGCCGCCGCCGCCGCCGGCATCAGCTTCAGCAGCACGGCGGGCGGCAGATGCCCGTTGGCGGGCGTCGCCTGACGCGCCACGCCGAGCAGGATCCCCCAGTAGCCCAAACCCAAGGCGCCAAAGAACACGCCCATCTTCAGCCAGTGGCTGGCCAGCGCCCACATGCCGAGCGCCTGAATGAGTCCGACGAAAATCATCGTGATGGCGAGCGGGCCGATCATCGCGCTGGCTTCGGGGAACGGGCGCTTGAACATGATCTGGATGCACACGTCGCGCGCGAAGAAGAGCACCAGTGCGCCGAAAGCCAGCCCGGCCGCGTAGAGCATCAGCAGGCCGAGCGGTCCCGCCAGACTCTGGCCGGCGCGTTCGCCCGAGCGTGCCGTGAACAGCACGACGAGCAGCGGACTCACCGCCAGATGCAGCGCGCTGGCGATGCGGACCGCACCGTAGTAGGCGTCTTTGTCCGCGCCGGCGAAAAAGTTTCCCACCACCTGCATGTCGCTTTGCGTGAAGCACCATTGCGCGCCCACGCCCGCCGCCGCCACGGCGAGGTAGCGGAAAAAATCCCGGTCCCACGGTGAAATGCGGGCGCCGGATTTGAACAAATCCCGCCACCAGAAGAACACCCCGAGCGTCATCAGCGTGCCCGCCGCCACGGCCAGGATGCTGGTTTCCGCGACGGGATGTTTCTGAATAAAAATCCAGACCAGCGTGATTTTCACCGCCACGACGACGAGGCTGATGAGCGCCAGTCGTTTGAACCAGCCCATGCCTTGCGCCAACGCCGAGGCGTAGCCGCACCAGAGCGCGATGATCAAACTGACCAGAGCCGCCACGGTCAGGCTGGGGCGGGGAATGTCGAAGGCATGGCTGAGCGGTTGAATCAGCACCGCGCCCAAAATGCAGGCGACGATGGTCAGCTTGAGCAGGAAGCTCCGGCATCCCACCAGCAGGCCCTGCAAGCGCGCCTCGTTTCCCGCGCCGCGATAGTGCGCGATGTGATGCACGATGGCCGTGCTCGCCATGAGCAGCGGCAGTCCCAGCAGCCCCACGAACGTGGTCGTCTGTCCGAACGCGCCGAACTCGCCGCTCTCCTTCAGCGCGGTGGCGCTGATGGTCAGGAACAGAAAATTTCCCACGCCCGTGATCAGGCTCAGCGCAGTGAAGATAATTCCGCTGTGAAGAATTTTTTCCTTGAGCAACGATTTCATGCGGCGGTGATCCAGTCGCGCGAGCCGTCGGTGAAGAGAAGATTGAAACTGTCCGGTGATGCGCTCATGCGCCCGCAGCCCAGGCCGGTGCTCCGGCATTCCACGCGCATGTTTCGCGACTGAGAACCTCGTGTTTCATGGCGGGAGCCTAGGGGCGCGCGAATCAGCCAACAAGCCCGCAGAAAGGCGCGACCGGACACTCGTGCCGCAACTCTTGGACGGAGCGCGGCTGTGGCGTAGCCCAGCCGCAGCGGCCTCGCCTGAAACCAGACGTGCTGTAGTTCCGACGTGCTGCGGCTGGGCTACGCCACAG
>JANOAY010000058.1:0-3752 GCA_031411375.1 Pedosphaera sp.
CCAATCTGCGTGGGAGGGTTGATGGCGAGACCTACTTTTTTTCCCAGTGCGCGGATTTTCCACACGAGGGGCACGACCGCTTCACCCAGTTCGACGTGAATGGTGATGCGATCCGCTCCCGCCTTGGCGAATGGTTCGAGGAGAATTTCCGGCCGCGAGCACATGAGGTGTACATCGAACTCCAGCTTGCGCGTGACCGGGCGCAGCGCCTTCACCACATCCGGCCCGAAGGAAATATTCGGCACGAAATGGCCGTCCATGATGTCGAGGTGCAGCCACTCCGCCCCGGATTTTTCCACGCGCAACGCATCGGCGGCGAAGCGTCCGAAATTGGCGGCGAGCAGCGAGGGCGCGATAATCATCGGCGTGAAGTTAGGGAAACGGGCGAGCGGGCGTCAAACTTGGCGTGCCGCCAGCCCCACTACCTGACATCCGCGCTTTTTCTTTCCGGTCCGGCGGGCGTGACTGCTAGCGTTTGGCGCGTTGCCACGTCCGGTTAAATCCAAATCCGATGCCACGCGCCCGCGCCGCGCGCTCACGCCGCGCCAGCGGTGGGCGTTCCGCGTCATCGCGCTGCTCATGCCGCTGCTGCTGCTCACGGTGGTGGAAATTTTCCTCCGCATGTCGGGCTACGGCTACCCAACGAGCTACTTTCTCCACCAGCGCGTGAACGGACGCGACGTGCTCACGGACAACCGCCAGTTCGGCTGGCGCTTCTTCCCGCGCGCCATCGCGCGCACGCCCGAACCGGTGATGTTCTCGCCGCACAAAGCGCCCGGCACCACGCGCATCTTCGTCTTCGGCGAATCGGCGGCAATGGGCGATCCCGAGCCGGCGTTCGGCCTGCCAAGAATGTTGCAGGCCATGCTCGAACTGAAATTCCCGAGCAACCAATTCGAAGTCATCAACGTGGCCATGACCGCGATCAACTCGCACGTCATCCGCGAAATCGCCCGCGACTGCGCGCCGCTCGAAGGCGACGTGTGGATCATTTACATGGGTAACAACGAAGTCGTCGGCCCCTTCGGCGGCGGAACGATCTTCGGGCGGCAGGCTCCGGGCCTCGCATTCATCCGTTCGTCGCTTTGGCTGAAACAGTTTCGCGTCGTGCAACTGCTGTCGTCACTCGGGGAGCGCGGGCCGACGGAGTGGGGCGGGATGGAGATGTTTCTTGAACAGCAGGTCGGGCGCGAGGATTCACGCCTGCAAAATGTTTATCAGCACTTCGCGGAAAACTTGGACGACATCGTGCGCGTGGGAAACGAGTCGGGTGCGAAGGTGGTGGTTAGCACGGTGGCCGTGAATCTGCGGGACTGCCCGCCATTCGCGTCGGCTTCTCGCGCGCTGGCTGTGAAGGAAAGCCTAGACTCCGAAACGGCGTTCGCGTGGGGTTTGGAACTCGCGCGCAGCAACCGCTTCGCCGAAGCGCGCACCCATTTTAATCGAGCGAAGGAATCCGACCGGCTGCGCTTCCGCGCGGACGACAAGATTAACTCCAGCGTCCGCTCTCACGCTTTCACCAAGTACGCGCTGGAAAAGTTTGTGGATGCCGAGCGCGTGATGACTGCCGCCAATTCCAACGGCATCCCCGGCTCCGAGTTTTTCTACGAGCACGTCCACTTCACCTTCGAGGGAACTTATCTGCTCGCGCGCACGTTCTTCGACGAAGTGGTGAAGGCACTGCCCGCCTCTGTCACGGCGCGCGACGTTGCGGGCGTGCCGACAATGGACGACTGCGCGCGGCGGCTGGCGTGGACGGATTGGGACAAGCATGAAGTGTTTCAGGAAGTGCGGCGGCGTTTGCAGCAGCCGCCCTTCACCGCGCAATACGGTCACGCCGCGCGCGACGCGGAATGGAAACGCCGCATCGAAGAACTCGGTGCAACGCTCACGCCGGAAAAAATTCTCCGCCTTGCCGACGATTACGCCGCCGCGCTCCGCCTCGCACCGAACGACTGGGTGTTGCACGAGAATTTCGCCGAGTTCCTCGAAGCGCACGGCGAGACGGGGCGCGCGCTGGAGCAGTGGCGCGAGGTCATGCGCCTGCTGCCGCATGAGCCGCAGGCGTACTACCACGTCGGCAACCTGCTCGACACGATGGGCGCGAGCGCGGAGGCACTGTCGCTCTTCCGCGAGGCACTGCGGCGCGATCCTGCGTCGGTCGAAACGCGCAACAGCCTCGCCCTCGCGTTGAGCAATCTCGGCCAGACCGCCGAGGCCGAGCGTGAGTGGCAGACGGCGCTGCGCTTGAAACCCAAGTTCGCCGAAGCCCGCGTGAACCTCGGCCAATTGTTCGCGCAGCAAGGGCGAACGAACGACGCCGTCGCGCAATACGAACTCGCCTTGCGTCACGACACGAACAGCGCGGCGGCGCACATCAATCTGGGCAAGCTGTTGAACCAAAGCGGCGACCGCGCGGGGGCGATGAAAAACTACGAGGCCGCGCTCCGCATCAATCCCAGCAACGCCGTGGCGCACTACAATCTTGGCAACGCCGTGCAGGCGCAGAATCCGGCGGCGGCTATCGAGCACTACGCGGCGGCGGCGCGCGCGCGGCCGGAATTTGCGGAGGCACATCTCGCGCTCGCGCTGGAGCTGGCGCGCGCCGGGCGCGCGGGCGAAGCGCATCCGCACTTCGCCGAGGCCGCGCGTTTGCAGCCGGGTTCCGCCGATGTGCATTTCAACCTCGGCGTGTCGCTCGCGAAGCTGGGGAATTTTGCCGAGGCCGTGCGCGAGTTCGCGCTGACGTTGAAATTGAATCCCGCTCACCCGCGCGCGAAGGAAATGCAGGAGCGCGCGGAGCGGATGAAGTGACGGAGCGCCGGTCTCCGACCCGGCCCGTTGAGTTGACTGGTTGAATCACGCCGGGTCGGAGACCGGCGCTCCAAAAAGAAACACCCCGGCGGGCTGCCGGATGCCACACACAGAATTTAAGCATCCGTCGGCCCCACCGGGGCCAAATCGTTTCTCGGAAAACTTGGACAGAAGGGATCGCACGGGTGCGCCTCGCTGGTCTGGGTTTTCGCTGTGGGAAACGGTTAGCTCCGAACGGCGCGCTTCGCCAGTTTTTTTCCGGTGCGCGGTGAAGTTTTTTCCGGGATGGATTCCAGCGCGAGGAGCAGCGTGCGCCACTCCGCCTCCGTCGTTTCCCAGCCCGCGCTGAAGCGCAGCGCGCGCGCCGCGTCGTCCGCCCGGCCCATCGCGCGCAGGACGTGCGACGCCTCCTCCTTGCCGCTCGCGCAGGCGGAGCCGGTCGAGACGGCCACGCCGAGCTTGTCGAGTTTCACCACCCAGCGTTGCTGGCAATCGGCCTCGGGCATCAGGGCGGTCACGGTGTTCCACAGTCGGCGCGCGCCCGCAGAAACAATCTCTGCGCCGGGCAGGCCGGCGAGCAAGTGGCGCTCAAAGGATTCTCGGAAGACCGCGCGCACGCCGTATTCGCCGCGCGCGATTTGCGCCTCGCGCACTTCCAGCGCGGCCAGCATGGCGATCACGCCCGCGACATTTTCCGTCCCCGCGCGACGCAGCTCCTCCTGCGGGCCGCCGCGCATGAGCGGCACCACCGACAGGCTCGCCGGCACTTTCAAAAAGCCGACGCCGCGCGGCGCATAAATTTGGCGGGCCGCGCGGCGTGGGTTTTTTGAAAGTGCCGTCGAGCCTATCCGTGGTGCCGCTCATTCGTGGCGGCCCGCAGGAAGAACTGCGCCGCGCGGGAACAGAAAATGTCGCGGGCGTGATCGCCATGCTCGCCG
>JANOAY010000059.1:0-2270 GCA_031411375.1 Pedosphaera sp.
CATCTGCTACGTGCAAGGCGCGAACGTCCGCGCGGTCAGCGACTTTGATTTCTCCGCCGACACGACGGCGATGATGCGCGAATACTTCGCGCGGCAGATTGAACTGGCGACCAAGGCGGGCGTCACACGCATTTTCATCGATCCCGGCCTGGGCTTCTACTACCGCAACTTGCAAGACAGCGCGTTGCGGGTGCGCCATCAGATGAACGTATTCCTGAACACGTTCCGTTTGCGCGCGCTGGGCTTTCCCGTGTGCCACGCGCTGCCGCACGCCTTCGAGTTTTTCCGCGAGGAAGTGCGGAGCGCCGAACCGTTCTTCGCCATGCTGGCGGCGTTGGGAAAAACCGATTTGTTCCGCACCCACGAAGTGCCGCGCACGCGTGCGGTGCTGGAGACGATGCGGGTTTATTGAATCGGAAATTGAACTTGGTTTTTGGCTGGTAGGGCGTCGCGGTCCTCAGCGCGCCGGGCCACGAAACGGAGGGACTCAAAAAGTTTTCCACGCCTCAACCCGGCGCACTGGGACAGCGACGCCCTACCAACCAAGGCCATGGTCTAGCGGCGTTGGCAAAGGAACACGCCTTCTTCACCCGCATCGTTCAACCACTCACCGATGAGTTTGACGCTTTGCTCAACCAGCAGCGTGCGGATGGTTTGCGGCGTATGGCGGTAAGAGAAGAACACGCGTAGGCGCTCGCCACTCGCGAAGGAAATCGTTTCGCCGAAAACACGGATGCTGCGGTCCTGCTTCAACTCAAACTCGGCGGTGATGCGGCGCAGTTGCCGTTCGTCGCTCTGAATCGTGAAACGCAGCGTGCCATCGTCGCGCTCGAACCCGAGATCAAGCAGCAGCGTGAGCAGCCAGTCGCGCGTGGGTTCGTTGTCGTATTGCGGGAAGACGCGCTCGACGCCGGCGGCGTAGTCGGAGCCGGGCGCAAGGTTCGCGCTCATCAGCAGCAGGTCGCCGGGACGCAACAACGTGGCGGCACGGAAGAGCAGGGGAGCCGGCTCGAAGTTGGGGATGATGCCGAACAGAGTCACCAGCCGCCGCTCCGTGTGATTGATGGCGTCGAGCGCGGCGGCGAGTTCCGTGGTCGTGGTCAGATCGCAGACGAGGCCGTGACAATTTTCGCGAACGAGAAACTTCTGCGCCGCCTCCTGCGCGACCAGCACGAGCGGCAGGCTCACGTCGCTGGCGGTGCAGCGGACGGACGCGGGCGAGTTGAGCAGTTCCAGCAACCGCGCCTCCTTCTGCCCGCCGCCGCAGCCGAGGCCGACGAGGTGAACATTCTTCGTGTCGAGCGCGGCCATCGCACCCCGGAAAGCGTCGTCGTAAATCCGCAGGCAACTGTCATCGCGCCGCGCAGGGGAATACGCCTCGTGCAAGGCTAGCCACTTCGCCGCCTGCTTGTGGCTCTCGTAGTGAAACTTGTGATTGATGGCGCGGGCGCGCAGCGATTCGAGCAGATCGCGGCGGACATGCTCTGGGAACTGACTGCGGTCGATGAAAACATTTGCGCCGGACATGGTCGCGGGAGCGAACATTATCCGGCGCGGAAAAGCCAGTGTTCAGTAATCAGTCGCGGGCCGTTGCTCACCGATTACTGAACACTGATTTACTGATTACTTTTCCCGCTTACGCCGCCAGCCCGCTGTGAACGTATTGGAACGCGTGCTGCACCAGTTCCGTGCCGTTCTTCAAGTTCAGCTTGTCCTTGATGTACTCGCGGTAGGCTTCGACGGTGCGGACGCTCAGGCGCAATTCCTCGGCAATCTGCCGCGTGCCACGCCCTTCGCCGATGAGACGGAACACTTCGAGTTCGCGGTCAGACAAATTGTCGATGGAGGAGCTGCCGTGCTTGATGCGGCCGCCCACGAGCTGATTCAACATGCGGCCCTTCATCTTGTCGCTCAGGAAAATTTCGCCGGCGATGACCTGGCGGATGGCGGTGAGCACTTTCTCAATCGCCTCTTCCTTCATGATGTAACCGAGGCTGCCGGCGCGCAGGGCGCGTTCGGCGTAAAGCGTCTCGTCGTGCATGGAGAGCACGAGCAGCGGGAGATCGGGCCAGCGCGCCTTGATGTTCTTGATGAGCTCAAGGCCGTTGCCGCCGCGCAGCGAAATGTCCACCACAGCAACATCAGGATTGAGCAAGCCCACGGCCTCGAAAGCCTTCGGCGCTTCCTCGGCTTCGCCGCACACGGTGAGGTCCGGCTCCTGGTTGATGAGTTCCGCAAGGCCCTTGCGGAGAATCGGATGGTCGTCAATG
>JANOAY010000060.1:0-2671 GCA_031411375.1 Pedosphaera sp.
CCGCAATGACAGGCGGGACGCCTGCCCCACTACCTGCCGGCGATGATGGTTTCCGGGTCTGTGTTTGTTGGGACAGGCGACTTGCCATCCTGCTGATGGCGCACCCGCTCCGACAAATCGCTGAACATCGTATAGACCACCGGCACCACGTAGAGCGTGAGGAACGTGCTCGTCAACATGCCGCCCACCACCACGATGCCCATTGGGCGGCGGCTCTCCGCGCCCGCGCCGACGCCAATTGCGATGGGCAGGATGCCCGCGATGGTCGAAAACGCCGTCATCAAAATCGGGCGCAACCGCACGCTGCCGGCCTCCAGCATCGCGTCTTTCGGAGTCGCGCCCTGAAGGCGGCGTTGGTTCGCAAACTCGACGAGCAGGATTCCGTTCTTGGTCACGAGGCCGACCAGCAGCACGAAGCCGATCAAACTGAACAAGTTGATGTTCATCGAAACCATTGGCGGCAAGAGACCGGTCTTGCTCAGGAAACCGACGAGCCACAGTAACCCCAAGGCACCGAAACCAGCCAGCGGCACGCAGAGGATCACCGTCCACGGATGCACGAGACTCTCGAACTGAGCCGCCAGCACCATCACCGTGATGATGAGCGCCAGCCCGAGCACGAAAAGGAATTCGCCACCGGAATCCTTGAACTCCTTCGACTCGCCCGACCAGTCGTGCAGGAAGCCGGGGGGCAAATCCTCCTTGAGCAAATCCTCGACACGCTGAATCGCCGTGCCGAGCGGGATGCCGACCAGCGACGCGGAAATCGTCGTGCTGCGGAGCCGGTTGTAGTGCTCGATGGCATTGGGCGCGGCACCTTCGCGGCGCGTGATGATGGAACTGAGCTGCACAAGACTGCCCGTCTGGTTGCGCACGTAAATGCGATCCATGTCCTGCGGCAGCAGCCGCGACGCGCGCTGCAACTGCGCGATGACCTCGTATTCCTTGCCGTCGAGTTTGATGCGGCTGAGATCGCGTCCGCCGAAGAGAATCTGCAGCGTGCGCGAAACATCCTCGATGCTGACGCCGAGAGCAGCGGCGCGGCTGCGGTCGATGTCGAGGCGCAGTTCCGGCTTCGTCACCTCGAAGCTGCTGCGCGCATTCACTAGGTTGGTCATGCCGCGCAGCTTGTTCAGCAGGCTTTGCGTGTAGGTGTTGAGCTGTTCCAGATCCTGTCCCTGGATCACAAGTTGAAACGCGGAGCCGAAGCCGCGCCCGATGGCCTTGGGAATGTTCGGCACGGCGATGGCGCCCTCGACGTTCTGGAAAAACTGCTGACGCAATCCGCCCGGCGCATTAACGATCTGCTGGATGTCGCGCGTGCGCTGCTCCTGATCCTTGAGCCGCACGAAGAGGATGCTTTGATTCGCCTGCCCCGGCCCGGCGAGCGCAAACGCCGTGACGCTGCCATACGCCTCGACTTCGGGCGTGGCCTTCATGATTTCCTCCATCTTGCGCACCTGCCGGTCGGTGTATTCCGTGGTTGAACCTTCGGGCGCGAACACGAAGCAGAGCAAGCGGCCCTTGTCTTCTTCGGGCAGGAATTCGCCTTCGAGATTCCTGAAGAGCCAGATGTTCGGCGCACCAACGATCACCGCGAGAATGGCCGCCAAAACGAGGCCAATGCCCAGACGCGGAATGAAGTGCCAGCCTGCAAACGGACGGGCGATTGCCGCAGCAAAATTCACGCATGGCCGCAGCGTCCTGGCGTAAAGATTCGTGAACCAGCGCAGCATCGTCTCGAACCAGCGCAGCAGGAAGAAGCGGCTATGCGGCGCGTGCTCCTTCAGGATGCGCGCGGCCATCATCGGGGAAAGCGTTAGTGCCACGAATGCGCTGACCACGACGCTCCCCGCCACAGCGACGGCGAACTCGATGAAGAGCCGTCCGGTCGCGCTGGTTTGAAACGCCAGCGGCGTGAAGACCGCGACCAGCGACAGCGTGATGGCGATGACGGCGAAGGCGATTTCATCCATGCCCTTGAACGCGGCGTCCATCGGCTTCATACCCGCCTCGATGTGACGATGGATGTTCTCCAGCACCACGATGGCGTCATCGACGACCACGCCAATCGCCAGCACCAGCGCGAGCATGGTGAGGATGTTAATGGAGTAACCAAAGGCCATCAGGATCGCGAACGTGCCGATGATCGACACGGGAATGGCCACGGAGGGAATCAGCGTCGAGCGGAAGCTGCCGAGGAAGAACCAGATGATGATCACGACCAGCGCGAACGCGATGCCGAGCGTCTCCCAGACTTCATTGACCGCCTTGCGCACAAACACCGACTCGTCGTAGTTGAAAACCATTTCGATGCCGCCGGGCAGCGTGGGCTTGAGGCGCTCGATCTCCGCCTTCACGCCATCGGCCACCGCGATGGTGTTCGCCTTCGACTGCTTCACGATGCCGAGGAAGATGCAGGGGCGTCCGTTGTTGCGGGCGATGGTGCGCTCGTTCTCCACGCCAGCGCGGGCCTCGCCGATGTCGCGAAGACGAACGAGCTTCGCGCCGTCGCTGCGGATGACGAGTTCGTTGAACTCATCCGGCGTCTTCATTTCGCCGCGCGTCTGGATGGTCATCTCGCGCTGGAGGTTCTCCACGCGTCCGCTCGGCAGCTCGACGTTCTGCTGCTTCAACGCGTGCTCCACGTCGAGCACGGTGACCTGGTGAG
>JANOAY010000061.1:0-6292 GCA_031411375.1 Pedosphaera sp.
AAACGTGTCGCGCCCGATGGTGCGGTGCCACGAGATGTCCCAGAGAATGCCCACGACAATGCTCGTCGCACCGAGCATGACGATACGGCTGCCCCAGTGGGCGGAGAGGCGCGCGCGGGCGGCGGGCGCGGACAGGTCGGCGCGGGCGGTGATGGTGTTCATAGAGTTGCGTGAACGGGCGGAGAATAGAACGAGAACGCGGGCGGGGGAAAGATTTCCGTACGCGCAAGGTTCGAATCGCAACACGAGACTGGAAAGTCTCGCAACCTGCCGACAGGAATGTCGGCGTTACGCTCGGCGGAATTGGAGATTGTGACTTGGCGCGTTTTCGGCTATGTCTCAGCGCGTCCCGAACGTCCGAGTAACTCAAACTCATCCGTGCTCTGAAATTATGCGCCGACTTTATTTCCTTTGCGTGGTTCTGGCGGTGTGCGCTCTCACCGGGCCGGCGTGGGCGGCGGCTCCGGCCATCGGCCAGCAGCCGCTCAACCGCACGGTCACGGAAAACGATCCGGTCAGCTTCTTCGTCGGCGTCACCGGCGACGCGCCGTTGCAGTTCCAATGGTTCCGCAACGGCACCATCATCTCCAACGCGCCGAACGGCCCGCTCTATTCCATCCCCTTTACCCCTTTGGCCGACAACGGCTCGGGCTTCTCCGTCATCATCACGAACAGTTCCGGCGCGGCCACCAGCACGGTCGCCACGCTCACGGTCAATGCCGACGTGACCCCGCCGACCATCCTGAACGTCACCAACGCGCCCAGCTTCATTCATGTCTTTGTGATTTTTTCGGAACGCGTCGGCCCGACGACGGCGAACAATCCGGGGAATTATTTCATCCCCGGCGCGCAGATCAATGGAGCCGCGCTCAGTCCGGACGGGAGAAGCGTGACGCTGATCGTTGACTCGGAACTGACCGCGGGCGCGCCCTACAGCGTGTTCGTGGATAACGTGACCGACGTGGCCGCGACGCCGAACACGATCACGGCCGGCACCCACTTTGATTTCAAAGCGGGCAACCCGCCGCTCATTTCCCTCCAGCCGGCGAACCAAGTCGTGAACCCCGGCAACTCGGCGTCCTTCAGCGTCACCGCCACCGGCACCGAACTCGAATACCAGTGGTATCGCGGGCAGAACAAACTGTCCGACGAAACGAACGCCACGCTGACGCTGCCATCCGTAATCCCGGGGCAGATCGGCAGCTACCGCGTGGTCATCACGAATTTCCTCGGCTCGGTGACGAGCGCGGCGGCGACGCTGAGTTTCTTCGGCAACTACACCGTGGACTTGCCGCCCGGCTACACCTTCGTGGCGAAACAACTGTCCAACAGCGTCACGCAGTTCCCCGTGCCGCCGTCCGACATGACGCTCTACAAGTGGAACACGGCCCTGCAAAATTTTGACGCGTATGACTTCGCGGCGGGCGCGGGCTGGGCGCCGTCCGAGCCGGTCGTGGCCGTGGGCGAAGGCGTGATCATCCAGACGCTCGTGCCCGCGTCGCTCGTCTTCACCGGCACGCGCATCGTGCCGTCGCTGCCGGTGTCGCTCGCGCCGGGGTTCAATTTGCGCGGCGCGCAAGAACCCATCGTCGCGGGCTACGCGGATGTCGTCGGCTCCCCGCAGGAAGGCACGCTCGTTTATCAATACCGCCCCGGCGGCGATCTCGCGCCCTTCATCGAGACCAATTATCTCAACAGCTATTTCATCTACGGCAAATGGCATGACCAGCCGCCGCGCCTGCGCGTGGGCGAGGCCGCGTGGGTTCGCGTCGGCGTGCCGGTCGTGATCACGAACCAGCCCGCGGGACTGACGAACGTGAACATCGGCGCGGCGTTCTCCTTCACCGTCGGCGCGTCGGGCGAGGCGCCGCTGCGCTACCAGTGGCGCTTGAACGGCCAGGACATTCCCAACGCCACAAACGCCACCTACTCGATGAACTCCGCGTCGCCGAGCAACTCAGGAATTTACAGCGTCACCGTCGGCAACGTGCTCGGCGACCTCAACAGCGCCAGCGTGCCGTTGAAACTCAACGTCGCGCCCTTCGCGCTCACTGATAATTTCGGCGCCGCCGGCAACGCCAACGAAACCAACCGCCTGCTCTCCAGCCACAATCGCGACGCCACCACGCAGCCCGGCGAACCGCAGCACGGCGGCCAGCGCACGCGCTCCTCCGTGTGGCTGAACTGGACCGCGCCCACCGGCGGCATCGTGAGCATGACGTCCATCGGCAGCGGCTTCGACAGCGTGCTCGCGGTCTATACCGGCAACAACGTCTCGAACCTTTATCTCCTCGACGCGGACGACGACGGCGGCGGCTACGGCTGCGCGCGCGTGCGCTTCAACGCGCGCCTCGGCAACGTCTATCGCATCTGCGTCTCCGGTCTCGGCGACAGCCAGGGCGACATTTTGCTGGGCTGGAATCTGGAGCCGACCGCGCAGTTCGTCCCCGAGTTCGGCACGCAGCCCCGGGACCTCACGGCGGGCTACGCGGGCAGCGCGCAGTTCACCGCCGCCGTCACAAACGGCTTCGTGAGCTACCAATGGTTCTTCAACGGCGCTCCGCTCACCAACAACGCCAGCGCGACGAACGCAACGCTCACCATCACCAACATCGGCGATCAGCAGGTCGGGAAATACTTCGTGCGCGCCTCGAATCAGAACCGCAGCCGCGACAGCGACCGCGTGGAATTGCAACTGCAAGACCCCGGCCCGGTGGAAGCCTTCGAGGGCCTGATGTTCGTGGACAAACTGTTGGATTTGGAAGCACAGCCGGGCGGCAGCGGCACGCCCTTGAAGCGCCCCGATCAAAAATTCGGCACCGTGCATCACGGCTACTCGAAGTCGAACCCCGGCTCCGCCGTCGGCGCGTATGCGCGCGACGTGGGCGAGCCGAACCACTGCGGCATCGCGGGCGGCTCGACCGTGTGGTTCGTCGTGCAGGCCGAGGCCACCGGCCAGCTTTACGTCAATACCGACGGCAGCAGCTACAACACGCTCCTCGCCGCATACATCGGGCCGGGCGACAGCTACGTCACGCTCACCAACGTCGGCTGCGACAACAACAGCGGCCTCGACGGACTCGACAGCCGGATGAATTTCCCCGTGCTCACCAACCAGTATTACTACATCGCTGCCGGCGGCGTGGGCGCGGCCTTCGGCACGCTCAAGTGGAAATACAATCTCGTGCGCCCGCTCGTGATCACGAACATCGCCTACACCAACCTCGCCGGCGGCCGCGTGACCATGCAGGTCAACAACACGCCCGGCCTCACCGCGATGGTGCAGTCCGCGACCAACCTGACCTCGCCCTTCTGGATCACGAACTTCACCTCCACCAACGCCGTGTTCAATTACACCAATAACAACGTCGGCACGACCAACCGCTTCTACCGCGCGGTGAATGTTTTTTGACGGGAGATGCCTGCAGCTTCTTAGTCTTGCCAACACGAGACAGGAATGTCTCGCCACCTGCCGGCTGGAAAGCCGGCGCTACGTAACGCCGACATTCCTGTCGGCAGGTGGCGAGACTTTCCAGTCTCGCGTTCATTCTTCCCTTCCGTGTATTCCGTGTCTTCCGTGGTCAATTCATTTCCCGCTCATCCGTTGCTCCAACTCCCACAGCGCCGCCTCCATCCCGGGAAAGCGAAACGCAAATCCGTCCGCCAGCAGTTTCTCCGGCACCACGCGGCGGCTCTTCAAAATCAGCTCCGCCTCGGTCCGCATCACGAACGCGCCGGCCTCCAGCATCCACTCGAAAGCGGGCAGTCCGAACGGCACGCCGCCGCACACGCGACGAAACGTCCGCATCATCTCCGCGTTCGGCAGCGGCTCCGGCGCGGCGAGATTCACCGGCCCGTGCAACGCGTCGTGTTCCAAAATCCATTCCACCGCCCGGCAGAAATCCTCCTCGTGAATCCACGAGACGAACTGCTTCCCGCTGCCCATGCGACCGCCCAGTCCGAGCCGCGCGAGCCGTCGGAGAATTTGCACCACGCCGCCCGGCACCGTGCCGAACACGAGCGAAATACGTAGTGTGACCTGCCGCGTGCGCGGCGTGGCGCACGCCGTCTGCGCCTGCTCCCACGCGTGCGCGACCTCCACGGAGAACGCATCATGCACAGATGGCGTCGTCGCAAAATCCATGCTCGACTCATCATGCTCCGCGCCGAAGGTGTGCCGGTAAATCGTGGCCGTACCACAGTTCAGCCACGCACGCGGCGGCTCCGCGCAGCGCGAGATGGCCTCGCCCATCGCCCGCGTCGAGTCCACGCGCGAATCCATGACGAGCTTCCTGTTCTCCGCCGTGAACCGGCAGTTCACCGAACGCCCCGCGAGATTGATCACCGCCTCCGCACCGTCCAGTTCCCGCGCCCAATCCCCCACCGTCCGCGCGTCCCACGCCAGTTCCTTGAACCGCGCCTGCGCCGACGGGTTCCGCGTCAAAATCACCGGCTCCCATCCGCGCGTGTGCAAATACTCAGCGAGCAGCCGGCCCAAAAAACCGCTGCCGCCTGCGAGGATGATCCGGCGTATGCTCATTTCCTCTTTCCGCTGCGCGGCAGGAGCGCCGCCAGCGCGAGCATCAGCGCCAGCTCGAGAATCAATCCGGCGTGGAGACGGCGGCGGTGGCGCGGGCGTTTGGTGGTCGTGGCTGTTTCCTTGCGTTTCGCGCAGGCGAGCCAGCCGGGGAGTCCGCTTTCGTAGGTCATAGGCGCCTCACTTCCAGTCAATCCACTTCGCCACCTTGTTGCCGAGCTTCACGAACTTGATCACCGCCGGGGTCGGCAGCGCGTCGATCTGATCATACCAGCCGCTCATGGTCTGGAAGAAATCGCGCATGGCCACGAGACGGTCGTGGGTGAATTTGTCTTTCGCCGTCTCCTCGGTGCAGGCGCGCAGCAGTTCCACCGTGGGATCAATCTCGCGCTTCTTCCGTTCGTCGAGCACCTGGCGGAACAGTTCCCACACGTCCGACATGGTCTCGAAGTGGTCGCGGCGGTCACCCATAACGTGGACGATTTTCACGATGCCCCAGTTTTGGAGTTCGCGCAGGCTGTTGCTGACGTTCGAGCGGGCCACGCCGAGCGCGGCGCACAGTTCGTCGGCGTGCAGGGGCTTGGGCGAGAGATAGAGGAGCGCGTGAATCTGGGCCATGGTGCGGTTGATGCCCCAGCGCACGCCCATCTCGCCCCAGTGGAGGATGAACTTTTCTTGGACGGGTGTGAGCTTTTCCATAATTCCTTAATATCTGTCTGGACGGAAATTAAGGAATGGACGGGCGGGTGTCAATTTTGATGTTGGCGGCGATTGGAACGGAGCGCGGACTTTGCAGTCCGCAGCGAGCCACGAAGTGAGGAGGTGTGAATGGGACGACGCCCTACCATCCCTGTTGTTTTCAAGATCAGATTCGAGACGCACTCTGGTAAGGCCGGAGAAAAATTCCCCGCGTTCTGATGTGAGCGGCTGGCCGCGGACTGGAAAGTCTGCGCTCCGACGCCGGACCTCAGCGCGGGATCGGAGGCGCGACGATCTCCAGCCGCTCGCGGCGATTCTGCTGCTGCCGCTCGTGCAACTCGCCCACGATGCGCCAGCCGATCCAGAGCGCGGCGATCAGCAGCACCGCGCCGGAGACATGTTCCATGCGCAGCAGGGTGCGCGGGGAGATGCGCCCGTGGCCTTTCGACACGGCCCAGGCGAGCAGGAAGAACCAGAGCGTGGCGCCACAGGCCACGCCGACGACGCAGGCCACGCGGTCGTCCACGGATTGATCCACCCAGTTGTGCGAGAGGAAGGTGGCGGTGAGCGTGACCCAGATCAGCAGCACCGAGGGATTGCCCAGCACGCGCACGAAGCCGGTCATGAACGCGGAGTGCGGATGCAGTTTCTCCTCGATGCGGTCCGCGCTGCGCGAATGTTCAGGAATGGATTTGGCGCGAAAGTATTTCCACGAAAGGAAGAGCAGGAAGAGAAAGCTCAACAGTTCCATCGTGGACTTCACCATCGGCAGGCCGAGGAAGGCGGAGAAGCCGGTCAGCGAGATGGCGCAGTAGATGGATTCCATCAACACGGAGCCGAGGCCGATCATGAGCGCCCAGCGGAAGCCGCGGCGCGCGCCTTCGTTGATGATGGTGAGGTTGATGGGGCCGACGGGAATGGAGATGAGGAAGCCGGCGATGAGGCCGGTGATCATGGCGACGTTGCTGTGGTCGAGGGGCGGCATTCCGTTCAGCGAGGGGCGGCGGGCGCGGCATCATCTTCGTCTTCTTCGTCGTCCTCGATTTCGCGCTGCAT
>JANOAY010000062.1:0-11665 GCA_031411375.1 Pedosphaera sp.
TGGTGCTGGCCGTTCCTGGAATGGTCGCCGCGCCTTTCGAGTGGAGCATGGCGCTGCCGTCCGTGACTATTTTCTTCAGCGGCATCGTGTATTATTTTGCGGGTCTGCTGACGGGGTTGCGGCGGGCGAGATGGTACGCGAGCCGGGGCTTTGGTTTGGGGCTGGCGGTGCTGGTGAGTTTCGCGGTGTTTATCCTGCCGGAATTCTGGCATGCGGTGCTCATCCTGGCTGTGGCCACCGCGCTGCTGGCGACAGCGGTGTGGGGCAGTTTTCAAACCGGCGGATTTTATCGCGCCCAACCTACGGTTGGAAAAGTGGCGCTGACACTGACCTCAGCGGTGGCGGTGATGCTGCTGGTTGGCCTGGGGGTTGGGCTGATCGTGAACTTGCTGATCTCGCGCGACGGACACGCCTATTCACAATATCAAATCACTCACGACGGTCGGGTCTTGAAGCACACGCAACGCGGCTACGACGAGGTGGAAATCACCGATCTGAACGGCCGAGTTGTCCTAAACGACAAGGGCCAGCCGGCGAACCAACGTGACATGCAATCGCGCTACACCGCAGGCCAGTCTGCGGTGATGGATGCCGGCGGGCCAGGCCGGAACATCCGCCGGATGCGCGTGGAATTCTTCCGCGCCACGCGCTTCTACAGCCCGTGGAGTGTGCAGGACAAAGTGATCTGGTATCTCACGGCGGGCGGGCGTCTGGTCGCTTACCACGGCATCACGCGACGGCTGGTGGCGACGCTGGCTCCGGCGGATGACGCCCGTTTTCTGCGCCCACAAAATTACGGCTGGAACCACCTGAACCCTTACGAACGACCCCGGTTGCTGGCCACGGCGCAGGCGGCCTATCTGGCGGATTTGGAAAAGCGCGAACTGAAACCGATCTTCACCGTGCCGGACGGTGACGTCATCGGCGGCTACTCCGAAGGCAGCCACCAGTTTTCGCCCATGAACCACCAGGCCGCGCTGGTGCTGACCCGCCGTTCCGTGTTCCTGGTTGATTTTAAGGGCGACATCAAACTGCAACGTCCTTATGCCCCTTCGCACCCGGACTATCTCAATGTGAGTGTGGCCGTACTGACCAACGTGACGGGGTTCGCCGTGCGCTTTGATCCGGACTATTGGGCCAACAAAAAATCGGGCGGCAAACTCCTCACGCATGTTGATTTCGTGAATCCCGGCGGCGAGGTGCGCGAGGCGCTCGATTTGCCCAAGCTGCCCGCACCCCAGAGCATGGGCAGGAGCGAGCGGCTGATCCTGCCGTTGGTGCCGCTAGGGTTTCCAATTTACAGCTTCGAGGAGCCGTTTCGCTTGTGGAGTTTTCTCCGCATCGTGCCGGCGATTATTTGTGTCGTCTTCGGCTGGTGGCTGGGACGGCGGCAGCATTTCACCGCGAAGGCGCAGGCGGGTTGGGGATTCTTCCATCTGATTTTCGGACTGCCCGGTCTGCTGGCTTTTCTGGCCGTGCAGGAATGGCCGGCGAAGGAGTCCTGTCCGAAGTGCAAAAAATTGCGCGCCGTGGATCGCGAGCAGTGCGAACACTGCGGCGCAGCCTTCGCACCACCGGAAAAGACCGGCACGGAAATCTTTGAACCTCTCACCCCATGAGAACCTTGGTCCTGCATCGCGAGTCAGTGCCGAAGCTCACGCGGCTCCAGGCGGCGCTTCAGTCTTATCTCCGCGCCCACTCCGGCGAAACCATTACGCGCGAGCAGCTCTGCGCGGCGGTGTGGCAGATGAACTTCTTCCGCTGGTCCCGGACGATTGATCAGACCGTGAGCGTGGTGCGCAAGCATCTGGCCGAGGATGAAAAGATCGTGACAGTGTTCGGAGTCGGCTACCGGCACGAGACGCGTGTGAACCGGCAGAATCGTCCGGCAATTTCACCGGCCGGGAATCCGTCTGGAAGCCGGCTCACGGTTTCGCTGCTTCTTCCTTCTCGTTCGTAATCAGCCCGCTCAACAAACCCACTTTGTCGCCGCCGCTCCAGGTGCCGGCGTAGGTGTGGTCATAGACCAGCACACGCGCGGAGTAGGTGCCGCCGCCGGGGATTTTCATGTTGTCCACGGTGATGACCGGCGTGTCGCCGGCCCATTTCAGCTTGATGGGCAGCGGCATGATCATCTCGCGTCCGCCGTAATTCATTTTGGTGCCGATCATCCACGAGTCGCCCTCGAGTTTCTTCGCGCCGATGATGGTGTATTTCTCCTCGCGCTCGGGCGTGAGTTTGCCGTCCTGCACCAAGCACCAGCGGCCAATCATCGTGGCCTTGCTCATGGTGGCGATGAACTTGGCCTCCAACTCTTCCTGGGTGAGCACGGGTTTGGCGGCGGCGGGCGCGGGCGCGGCCTTGGGTTTTTCCGGCGCGGCGGGCTTGGGTGAATCTTGGGCGGAGGCCAGAGCCGTGACGGCGAGGAGCAAGGCGAGAGTGGTTTTCATATTCGTCCGGCGTAGGACGTGAACGGAGGCGGGAAAGTCACAGGGAAGTTCCGGACCACGCGCCGCCGCCGTCCTTTTCCCGCTGGCAATTTTTTCCACCGGGCAAACACTGCCTCATGCTTGAAGTCGAGGAAGCGCGGGCGCGCATCATCGCGGCCATCACGCCGCTGGCCGGCGAAATGGTTCCGCTGCGCGCCGCCACCGGGCGCGTGCTGGCGGAGTCTGTCGTGGCGCCGCTCGCGCTGCCGCCGTTCGACAACTCCGCGATGGACGGCTACGCGGTGCGCGCGGCGGATGTCGCCGGGGCGGGCGCGGATTCTCCGATCACGCTGAAACAGATTGGAGCCGTGGCCGCCGGCGCGACGTTCACTGGCACGGTTGAAAAGGGAACCTGCGTGCGCCTGTTCACCGGCTCACCCTTGCCCGCCGGTGCGGACGCCGTGGTCATGCAGGAAGACGCGCGCGCGGCCGGAGATTCCATCGCCATCCTCGACGCGGTGAAACCGTGGGAGAACGTGCGGCTCGCGGGCGAGGACGTGAAGCGCGGCGAGACGGTCGCGGAGGCCGGCACGCGTTTGACTGCGGCGCGGCTGGCGTTGTGTGGCGCGCTGGGCTTGGAACGCCTGCGCGTCGGCGCGCGCCCCGTGCTGGGCGTGCTCGGCACGGGCAATGAACTGATCGAAGCCGGCCCGCCGCTCGCGCCGGGACAAATTTACGAGAGCAACCGTCTCGCCGTTGCCACGCTCGTCGCGGACTGCGGCGGCGTGGCCAAAGTTTATGCGCTCGTGCGCGACGCGCTCGAAGCCACGCGCGACGCGCTGGAGAAAGCGTTCACAGAATGCGACGCCGTGATCACGACCGGCGGCGTCTCCGTGGGCGATCATGATTTGGTGAAGGCGGCGTTCGAGGCGCTCGGCGGCACGGTGGATTTCTGGCAGGTGGCGATGAAACCGGGGAAGCCGTTCGTCTTCGGCCAGCTCGGCGGGAAACTGCTTTTCGGACTGCCTGGCAATCCCGTCTCCGCGTTCGTGACCTTTCTCGTGCTGGTGCGTCCGGCGATTTTGCGAATGCAGGGCGCGGGCGATTTGTCGCTGCCGTCGTATCCGGCGGTGCTCGCGGAGCCGCTGCACAATCCTGGCGGGCGCCGCCACTTCGTGCGCGTGCGCGTGGACGGCGCGGGCCGCGTCTGGAGCAGCGGCCCGCAGGCCTCGCACGCGCTCGGCGGGCTGGCCTGGGCGAACGGGTTGGTGGAACTCGCGCCGGAAACGCGGCTCGCCGCGGGCGCGACCGTGCCGGTGCATCCGCTGCCGTGAGGACGGGGCGCAACTTAAAAATCACGCCGCCCGACGGGAACCCTTCGACGTTCATTCTGCCCGCTTGATGCGGGCTGGTTTTGTCACAGTGCGACCAAGCCCGCCGTAATGGGGCAGCCGTCCCGGCTGCCGCGCGTCCACTGGCCGTCCCGGCTGGTGGTTCTTCAGCTGGGACGGCCCAAGGACTATGGCAGGCGGGATACCGCCGTCACTCACGGCGCGCGCAGGCGGAAGTAGCGCATGGCGTTCGTGGCGCTGACCGGGAACGGGCTGCTCGCGGGGAGCGGCACATCGGTCCACGGCCCGGTCACGTCGGGGGCGTGTTGCAGCAGCTCCGAGCCGCTCCAGAGCAGCGTCGCGCCGCCGGCGTTGCGTGTGGCGGCGAGCACGGGAGACGGGAAGCCGAGCACGGGCAGGTCGAGGAACAGTTGCGCGGCGAAGGACACGTCCGAGCTGGTCGCGTTGGCCTGATGCACTTCCACCGCGAGCACGTTCGTGCCGCTGAGCAGCGCGGCGGCGGGCAGTTCGTACGGGCCTTCAAAGATGTTCGCCGCGTCGCCCTGCGAGACGTTCGCGAAGGTCGTGTAATCCGCCGGGCCGTTCGGCATCCGCAAACGCAAAACTTCCTGTCCGTTCAGATAAAAGATCGCGCCGTCATCCACGAGCGTACGGAGGCGCAGACGCGCGCCGCCGGGCTGGCCCGGCACGCTGAACGGCAGGCGGAAGTAGTAGGCCAGCGTCTGGTCGCCGTCGTTGAGCGCGTTGGTCAGGCTCATCATGGTGCGGACGGGGATGGTGTTCACGGTGGTGCGGCCCGCCGGATTTTTGGCGTCGAAGAGCGCGAGTCCGGCGCTCCAGTTCGCGGCGGTGTCATCGAAATTCACCAGCGTCCAGCCCGCGCCCGGCTCGGTGCCGAACTGGAAGAAGCGCGCGGCCTGGTTGTCCGCGTTGAGCGCGATGAGTTCGCTCGCAATCACGGCCTGGCTGTTCGTGGCGATGACGTTGTTCTGCAAGTCGCGCACGCTGTTGATGGTGAGGAGATAATTCACGCCAGGCAGGCGCGCGCCGGTGGTCAGTACCACGCCGGTGCCGCCGAGCGTGGCGGCAGCGGCGGTCACGGGCAAGTTGGTGCCGCCCGTGAGCGCGGTGAGCGTGTAGTTGGCCACCGTGCTGAGGCCGAAGGAGACCGGCTCGGAGAACGCGACGTAGACGCGCGTGTTCACGTTGCTGCCGAGCGCCTGGAAGATCGTGGGCGGCGTGACGTCGGCGGAATAGCCGATGGTCGCGGTGCGGCTGTCAGCTTGGCCGATGATGTTCGTGAGCCGGACGAAGTAGTTGCCGGCATTTCCCGCCGCCATCGCGGCCACGGTGTAACTCGCGCTCGTCGCGCCGGCGATGGGCGTGCCGTTGCGATACCACTGATAGGCGGGCGCGGGCGCGCCGGTGGCGTTGATGGAAAGCGTGAGCGGACGGTTTTGCAGCACGACCTGATCGGCGGGCTGGTTGGTGTCGAGAATGACCGGCGCGAAACCTTGCACGGCCACGAGGCTCATTCCGAAGACCACATCGGAACTCGTGTCTAACTGTTGATGCACTTCTACGGCGAGCAGATTGGTGCCGACGAGGACGGCGCTGTTCGGGAAGGTCAGCAGTTCAAACGCCGAGGCGTCGCCGCCCGGCGGCTGGCCGTTCGCGAGGCTTGTGCGCGTCGGCGTGCCGGTCATGCGGAAGCGGCCCACGTCCCGCCCGTTCAGGTAAAACACCGCGCCGTCATCCACGAGGTTCGAGGCGAGGAGCTGGTAGGACGCGTCGAGCGTGTTCGTGGCGACAAAGGTGGTGCGGAAATAATACGTGCGGAGGCGCGCGCCGTTCGTGAGCAGCAGCGGCGTGTTCTTCGGCGCGGGCAGCGTGGCGCTCTCGTTGTAGAAGAGCGCGGCGGACGGCCCTTCCCACGCGCTGTCGTCGTAGAGCGCGTTGGTCCAGTTGTTGCCGTAGTCGTTGGTGGTCTGATCGAAGCGCCAGGCGTTCGTGATGTGGAGGAAGGTGATGCGATCCGTGCCGCCCGCGACGATGCTGATGGCCACCGGCGCGGAGGTGCCGGTGCGTGCGGCGTTGTCCGTGGCCACGGCGCGCAGGAGATAATTCCCCGCCGCCACGTTGCTCCAAATCATGGTGCGCGGGCCGTTCGTGACGGTGCCGATCTTCATCGTGTTCGCGTAGAACTCGACCTTCGTGACCGTGCCGTCCACGTCGTAGGCGTCCGCGCCGAGTGTGACGCTGGCGGGCGCGAAGAGCACGAGGCCGGGCGCGGGATTGGTGAGAATGGCGACGGGCGGCGAGTCGTCGTCGAGAATGGTGCCGGTGGCCTGTCGGTCCGCGAGCGTGGCATTCACGGGCGTGGAGAGACTTACGAAGAACGACTCGTGGCCCTCGGCGAGCGTGTCGCCGAGCACGGGGGCGTTGATGAAATTCGTGGCGATGCCGACGGCGAAATTCAGCGTGCCGGAAGTTGCCGTGTAATCCGCGCCCGCCGTCGCGCTGCCGTTGGTCGTGTGATAATTCACCGACACCGGCACGTTGTGCTGGAAGGAGAGCGTGACGGGAAAGCGCAACAGCTTGGACCCGACATTGCCCTCGTTCGTGGACACGTCGCTGATCGCGAACGAAGGATTGGCCGCGAGTTTCAGGAACCACGAGTAGTTCGACTGCACGATGGTCGTGGCGCGGACGTTGGTGGTGACGTGCGTGGCTTCGAGGCGCAGTTCCATGTTCGAGATCGTGACCTGCGAGTTCGTGATGAGGACGGCGGCGTTGGTGGCGTTTGGCACGAGCGCGCCGCCGAGGAACCAGCGATAGGAAAAAGAATTCAAATTCACCGGCTGCACGCTGAACTGCCGCGCGCCCGTGGACGGCACGTCCGCCGAACCAAAGACGGGCGTGGCCGCGTCCACGATCTTGAATTTCTCGAACAGCTTGAGGATGTGGCCCTCCTTGCACACCGGGCAGAAGGCCACGCCGAGCGAGCGCATCATGCAGTCGCGCTTCGGGCGGAACATCCCGATGGTCTGGTAATTCGCGCCCTCGAACGCGCCGACGGTGGTGTTGTAGGTCGCGTTGTCCGGCGTGGGAATGGGCGCGGCGGGCGTGACCCACACGTCCCATTTCACGCTCGGGAAATTGACCGAGCAATCCACGTTGCGCGCGGAGGTCACATTGCAGTTCGTGCTGGTACTGCCGTAGTCGTACTCGTCCGCAAGGCTGCCGAAGGAATGGCCGAACTCGTGGATTTGCACCTGGTCCGAGGCCGAGTTGATGCTCGATACGCCGACCGAGCCGCCGCAGCCGCCATAGACGGTCGAGTTCACAAACACCAGCACCTCGTCCCAGACGCCGGGACCGATCAGTTCGTCCGCCGCCGCGAACGCCCGCGACTCGCCGTTGCCGGTGAGGAAGAGGCAGCGGTCCGTGCCGCCGACCCAGAACGAGGCGTTGAGGTAGGTGTCCTTGAGCGTTCCGCCCGCCGCCGGGCCGGCGTCCGCGTAGTCCGCGCCGGACTCCGCGCTCTCGATGTCCACGCGATAGACGTTGACCACGTTCTGATACTGCGTCCACGGGCTGACGCCGAAGAAGGCGCTGAGAAAGCTTGTGACCTTGCCGGAGAAAGTTCCCGAGCTGAGATCCGCCGCCGTGAAACCGTCGCAGAGGATGGCGATGACCATGCGGTTGGCGTCCGCGCCGGTGTTGCGAACTTTCGTCGCGGAGATCGGGCCGGGCGCGGGCATGGCCTTCGCCTTCTGCGCGGGGACGACGAAGGTTTGCTCGGCCTGTTGAAACACCAGCGGCGGCACGAGACCGGCGGGCGCGGTGAAATTCGCCGCCGCTTTTTTCACCAACCGCACCAGCGCGACGCTCGCCGGGTCCTCCGGCCCCGCCACGCGCAGCACGAACGCGCCGAACGGACGCACCTGATTCTCATGCGGCGCGGGGCGCGGCCCGTCGCCCATGATCACGCGCCCGCGCAACGGAATCGTGACCGGGAGCCGCATCACGACCTGGCCCTGCGCGCCGATCCATTCGAGGTCGTACTCCATCCGCACCGTGGCGTCTTCGAGGCCGGGCGTGCGGATGACCTTGTCCACCGGCGGAATGAGCGCGGCGCGTTCGAGCACCAGCGCCTGCGGGCCGTAGGTGAACGTCAGTTGCCAGTAGCGTGCGTCCGCTGCGCGTGCCGCCGTGATGACGAGCAGGAAAATGAGAATGACGACGAAACGCCCGGGCCGTTGGAGCAGGAGGTGATTCACGATGCCAGCGTAGAGAAGCGAGCCGCGCAGGCAATCAGAAAGTCGGCGCTACACCCGTCACGCCGGCTTTCCGTGCTGCAACAAGTGGAGGTTGACGCTTGGAATTTGTTGGAAGTTGGAAGTTTTGGATTTGGGGTTTTCACCCCAAGGCCGGTTTCTTGACACCCCCAAGTCCAAATTTATAGTGCGCCCGCAATGGTCAGGACAAACTTAGCGGCGGGCGATGGAGGCAAGCCCAATTCCCAACTGACAACTCAGCTCAAGGAGTTTCATTCCGCCGGGCGCGGCTTCTGGAGCGACGTGTCGGACGCCGACTGGAACGACCACCGCTGGCAGCTCAAGCACCGCGTCACCTCGCTCGAACAGTTGCGCAAGCTGCTGCCCACGCTCACGCCGGAAGAAGAAGCCGGCACGAAGCTCGCCAACACCAAGCTCGCGCTCGCCATCACGCCGTACTTTTTCAACCTCATTGACCCGTCGGATGAGAATTGCCCGATTCGCCGGCAGGTCATTCCGCGCATCGAGGAGACGGCCACGGCCTCGTGGGAAATGAGCGACCCGTGCGGCGAGGACGCGCATTCGCCCGTGCCAGGACTGGTGCATCGCTATCCGGATCGCGTGCTGTTTCTGGTGACGGATCGGTGCGCGAGCTACTGCCGGTATTGCACGCGCTCGCGGCTGGTGAGCAATGCGGCGGGCTATGATTTTCATCCCGAATACGACAAGCAGCTCGAATACATCCGCCAGCATCCCGAAGTGCGCGACGTGCTCCTGAGCGGCGGCGACCCGTTGCTGTTGAGCGATGACAAGTTGGAATCCTTGCTCAAACAATTGCGCGCCATTCCGCACGTCGAATTCCTCCGCATCGGCACGCGCATTCCGATCTTTCTGCCCCAACGCATTACGCCGGAACTGTGCGCGATGCTGAAGAAGTATCATCCGCTCTTCATCAGTGTTCACAGCAATCATCCGCGCGAACTCACCACCGAGGTGCGCGACGCGCTGGGTCGCCTCGCCGACGCGGGCCTCCCGCTCGGCAACCAGTCCGTGCTGCTCAAGCACGTCAACGACGACCCGGAAATTTTGCGCGCGCTCTTCCAGAAGCTGCTCATGTGCCGCGTG
Organism: Pedosphaera sp.; assembly: GCA_031411375.1. GTDB lineage: Bacteria > Verrucomicrobiota > Verrucomicrobiia > Limisphaerales > SIBH01 > JANNGC01. The sequence goes on from JANOAY010000062.1 coordinate 9,187, forward strand.
CGCCCGTATTACCTCTACCAGTGCGATTTGATTTCCGGCTCCGCGCATCTCCGCACCAGCGTGCGGCGCGGACTGGAAATCATGGACAAGTTGCGCGGCCACACCACCGGCTACGCCGTGCCGCAATACGTCATTGATGCGCCCGGCGGCGGCGGCAAGGTGCCGATCAATCCCGGCTACGTCCTGAGTCACAACAACGACCGCGTGGTCATTCGCAATTTCGAGGGCAAGGTCTTCGAGTATCCCGAGGCGGTTGATGGCACGCCGCTGATCAAAGCACCACGCACGTTGGAAGAACCTGAACTCGTCTAGCGCGATGCCGCGCGAATCGCTTCAGCAGAAAGTTTTGCGCACGAGCCGCATCGTCACCGTGCTGCGCGAGACGTATCCAGATGCGCACTGCGAGCTGAATTACACCAACCCGCTCGAACTGCTCATCGCCACCATCCTCTCCGCGCAATGCACGGACAAGCAGGTCAACATCGTGACAGCGGAGCTGTTCCAGAAATACAAGACGGCGACGGACTACGCGCACGCTCCGGCGGCGGAATTTGAAAATGCCATCAAGCGCATCGGCCTCTTCCGTGCGAAGGCGAAGAACATCCAAGCGTGCTGCCGCACCTTGATCGAGCAGCACGGCGGCGCGGTGCCGCGCACGATGGATGAACTCACCGCGCTCGGCGGCGTCGGGCGCAAGACGGCGAACGTCGTGCTCGGCAACGCCTTCAACATCAACGTCGGCGTGGTCGTGGACACGCACGTCGGGCGGCTCTCAAACCGGCTGGGGCTGACGAAGCAAACTTCGGCGGAGAAAGCGGAGAAAGATTTGCAGAAGCTCGTGCCGCAGGAGCAGTGGTGCCTCTTCAGCCACCTGCTGATCTGGCACGGACGGCGGCGCTGTGCTGCACGCTCGCCGCAGTGCGCGGAGTGTGAGTTGCAAAATCTTTGCCCCCGGATCGGGGGTTAAGCCATGAGCGCCGTGCCTTCCAACCACTGGATCCTCCTCGACTCCGGCCCATGCGACTACGCCTTCAACATGGCGCTCGACGAGGCGTTGATGGAATTTGCGCCAGAGTTACAGCGCCCGGTTCTACGCTTCTACGGCTGGACACAGCCCGCCGCGTCCTTCGGCTATTCGCAAAAAATTTCTGACGTTGAAGCCATCACCAAGCTGCGCCCACTCGTGCGCCGGACAACCGGCGGCGGACTTGTTCCGCACGACGCGGACTGGACTTACAGTGTCGTCATCCCGCCGAGTCATCCGTGGTACGAACTGCGCGCGAGCGAGAGCTACGAGCGGATGCACCGCTGGATTGAATCCGCCTTCGCCGCGCTGGACATCGCCACCGAACTCGCGCCCTGCTGCCGCAAGGAAATCCCCGGCCAGTGTTTCGTCGGCTACGAGAAGTCCGACGTGCTCCGCTTTGGCAGCAAGATCGCCGGCGCGGCGCAACGGCGGTCGAAGCACGGCCTGCTCATCCAAGGCTCCATCCAGCCCGTGCCGCAAAACCTCACCCGCGCGCGGTGGCAGAATGCGATGACGGCTTCGGCGGAAGCAGAGTGGGGCGTGAAATTTGTGACGTTGGAAATGATTCCGATGCCTACGCAGCGAACTGTCCAACTGACCGGGGAAAAATTTTCTCGCGACGAACACAACCGGCGGCGCTGAAACGTCCCTACAGCGGGACGCATCTCGGCACTGTTCTTGAACGAAGCCTGGGAGCGCCGGGACACGTTACTGCCCTTGGCCGAGCTTCTCGTAGTAGCGCTTCACGAGGTCGGAATACTTGCCGGGCACCGGGTCGCGATCGATGGGCGCGAGGGAATCTTTCGACTCGCGGCGGCTGAGTTTATCGGCGAGGCGCTCGCGGATTTCGAGGAGCGGTTTGAGGATGTCCTTCTGCACCAAGTCCCACTGCGGCGGCTTGGCGTGGCGCTTGAACTCGGAGCGCGCGGCGCGGGCGCGGTCGCGGGCTTGGGCGATCTGATTGCGCAACTCGGGGCGGTCCACCATCTCCTCGACGTTGCTTAGGCGCTGCGACCACTCGCCGTATTCGTCGCCGGTGAGCGGGCTGGGTTCGCCGCCGTCGCCTTCGCGCGGGCGGGTGCTGGTGCCGGGGCCGGACTGGTTGAACAGGTTCGCCAGTTCATTCGCGCGCTGACCGCGCTGGCCGGGCTGCGCGTTCTGGTTGGGCTGCTGAGAAGGTTCCTGCGCTTCGCCGGGCTGTTGCGCCTGGGCCTGCTGCGGCTGGCCCTGGCCTTGGCCTTGGTCCTGACCGGGCTGGGCTTGCTGAGATTGTTGCGCTTGCTGTTGCTGTTGTTGCGCTTGTTGCTGGCCGGGCTGTCCTTGTTGACCTTGCCCCTGACCCTGTCCTTGGCCTTGGCCTTGTTGTGCGTTCTGCCCCTGCTGTCCGGGCTGCTGCCCTTGCTGGCCCTGACCATTTTGCGCCTGCTGGCTTTGCTGACCTTGACCCTGCTG
>JANOAY010000063.1:0-2873 GCA_031411375.1 Pedosphaera sp.
CTGCCCGCGCCGATTTGGAAATCGGCGCTCCTTCGAGCCGCGCCATCATCGCGCCTTCGCCAGGAATCGTGCGCTCGTTCCACAGTCCCCAGCGTTGGCCGATGGCGAGCGGATATTTTTGCAGCTCATCCACCGCGCCGGCGAGCGCGACATCGGCCTCACCGTTGTCCAGTTGTCGCCACGCCTGCCAGAGCGCGCACTCGAAGGTGATCTCGCCGGCGGTGGGCGCGGAGTTCAAACCGCGCGCGCCCAAATCCATCGCGACCTGTCCCGCCGGGGCGTTGTGGACGGAGCCGGGAAAGCGCGCGGGCATCGGCTCGGCCTCGTCCTTCGCGATCAGGTTCTCGATGAACACCGCGCCTTCGCCCAAGCAGCCGAAGCCCGTGCCGAGCGCGATGGCGACCCGTTGTTCCGAACTGGTCGCACCCGCACGCCGCGCCGCGAGCACGGACATTTGGTGCATGCGCCCGAGCCGCCGCCGTTGATTCGGTGTGAGCGTGGTGAGGTCTAACGGCGGGCAGGCGTGAACGGTCATCGTGCCTGGGGCCAGCGGCGGATCCATGTTCCAAACGCTCGGCGCAGCGGCGGGCGCGATGACGCCGAGTCCGGTGACGCTCACGGACGCGGGGTGGCTAGCGCGCGGGCGCGCTGCTGCTTCGGGCGACGAAATGATCAGCACCGCGTTGTTGCCGCCGAAACCGAAGGAATTGCTCATCACATGCGTGAGCTTGGCGGACGACAACTTGGTCACGGGCTGAAGACCAATCGCTTCATCCGTCTGCGCGAATCCGGGATTGGGCGGCAGCAACTGTCGGCGCAACGCTTCGACGCAAACGACCGCTTCCATCGCCCCGCTCGCCGCGAGCGCGTGGCCAAAAAATCGTTTCGTGCTGGAGAACGGCGGCACACGTCCGCCGAAGACAGTTTTCAGCGCCTTGGATTCTGCGAGGTCATTGTCGCGCGTGCCGGTGCCGTGGGCGTTCACGTAATCAATCTTCGCTGCGTCCAGTCCGGCCCGGCGCAGCGCGCCTTGCATGGCGGCGGCGGCACCCGCGCCCTCGGGATGCGGCGCGGTCGCGTGGTGCGCGTCGCAGCTCGCGCCCCAGCCCGTGAGCCGCGCGAGGATTGTGGCCCCGCGTCGCCGCGCGGATTCTTCCGACTCGAGCACCAGCATGGCCGCGCCTTCGCCAAAGCTCATCCCGCCGCGTGTGGCGTCGAACGGGCGGCAGCCTTGCGCGTCCACGAGCAGCAGCGAGTGGAAGCCGCCCCACGTCATGCGCGCGAGCGAGTCGGCGCCGCCCGCGAGCATCACGTCCGCTTCACCGGATTGGATCATTTCCGCCGCCGTGGCGATGGCGAGCGAGCCGGAGGAACACGCGGTGGCGATCGAGAACGAAGGGCCGAACAGGCCGAAGTCGTCCGCGATCAATTCCACGGTCGAATGACATTCGTGAAAGCGCGTGGCGCGCGGACGCATTTTCCCGTCCTTCATCAGACGGATGAGAAATTCCTCGCTGTCGAAGGAGCCGCCGACGGAGCAGCCGAGAATCAGCCCCGCTTGGTCGCCCAGATTTTCCGGGAGCAATCCAGCGGAACGAATCGCGTCGCGCGCGGCCAGCCAGCCGAGGCGATCACAGCGTGAGGCGTTGCGGGGCGCACCGAGTTCGAGGAGATCGAGGCGCACTTCCCCGACCGGAACCTGGCCGTAGCGCGGGGAGGGAAAAAGAGTCAGCGGTTTCAGCCCGTCGGTGCCGGCGGCGATGGCCCCCCAGACGGTTTCCGGGCCACAACCCGGCGCGGCGATGATGCCGAGACCGGTGATGACGGGGGCGCGCGCGTTCACTGTCCGGCGCGGCGGGAGGCGATGAAGTCGGCCAGCGTCCGCACGGAGCGGAAGGCCGGGCGGCCTTCCTCGATGTCCTTGATCACGATGCCGTAATTTTTTTCCAGCATGACCACCAGTTCCAGCGCGTCGATGGAATCGAGGCCCAGCCCGGTGCCGAACAGCGGCGCGTCGTCGTCAATTTGCTCGGGCGTGACCTCCTGAAGATTCAGGGACTCGATGATTTTCGATTTCAGTTCTGCGGTCGAGATGGACATGGGTTTAAGCCGTCAAATTTTTCGCGCGGAACCTAGCGATGAGGCGGAGGCAAGTCACGGGCAATTTCCCCGACGCAGGGGAGCGCGGCCTTCAGGCCGCCTGAACGGAGCACGCTGAAGCGGCCTAAAGGCCGCGCTCCGTCACGCTGTTGCACGATTCGGCATTTTGTCGCGCCGCAGGAAAGAGGCCAGCGCGCGCGCCGCCGTCGGCACGCCGAGAAACTCCGCGAGCGTGGGCGAGACGACTTCCACAATGACGCAGACGCAGGCGTCGGCCTCGCCGCGCCGCAGAAGTTCCGTCGCTTCGGCCTGCACTTCGCGGCCATCGCTCACGAAACACAAGTTCGGCCCGGTGATGCGGTGGCGGATCGCTATCTCGCCGATGGGCGCGCTGGGCAGCGTATAGGTGAAGAGCGTGGGACTGGGACCGCCGGCCTGGTCGCGGCCTTTCCAATACTCGGCGTCTGTGGCGAGCGAGCCGGCGGACGACGCGAGGCAGATGGCGATGCGGTCGCGCGGCAGCTCGTCGAAGTTCACGCCGAGCTTTTCCACCGCCAGCAGGGCGAGTTGGCTCAACAAGTCCATGCGGCCAAAGCGCGAGCCGAGACGGGCGTCGCGCAAGTGCGTCGCGTCCACCTCGCTGGTGGCAATAAGAAGGAAATTATCCATGCTGAAAAGGAGCGCGGGTTTTCAACCCGCAGCAAGCCGTGTTGTGGGAGGCGTATGAATATTTTCCTGCCGCTCGTGCTGTCTCGGCTTGCTGCGGGTTGAAA
>JANOAY010000064.1:0-1716 GCA_031411375.1 Pedosphaera sp.
ACAACATGCTGCGCGCCATCGGCTTGCAGCGCGGTGATGACGCTCCAGAACGGGCCGGGGTCTCGCGACGTGTGTACCGAGCACTGTGCCTTCCAAGCCCGCGTCGCTCATGGATTCCAGCCGCCAGATCATCAGGAACGAGGCGGCCAGGAATATGGCCACGCAGACCCATGGTGCGTTGGGGCCGAAGCTCTGAATCCAGCGAATGACGGTGTCGTGCAACGGCGGAAGTAAATCAGCGGGCCGGGCCGCAGTGAAACAGGAATTCGCGCGGGCACGACGGTTGTAAAATGCCGGCGAATGATCAATCTCGTTTTGAACAGGGAGCGGCAGACCATGTCACAACTCGCATGAAATGTTCACGAGTTTTGGTACCGTGGCCTACGGGCCTGAATCTGCTGACCGCCACGCGCGTGGTGAAGCGCGCACAGGCTTTTCCCTGCCGCATTCTCATCAAATGCGGCGGCAAGCTGGCGGACGCCCGCAGCATCCTGAGCATCCTGTTGCTGACGGCCACAATGGGCGCGGCACTGGAGGTCGAGGCGAGCGGCGAGGATGAGGCAAACGCTGCGTCCGCCATCGCGCAGATTTTTTCAGCGGACGCAGATGGTGGCGCAGATTTTGTTCCGTCCGTTTTTGAATCCTGAAAGGATTCGGATAATCCAGCCCAACGTTGCGCCGCCGGGGCGCTACGCTGGGTCGGCGATGTGTATCGGCATCAACCCTGAAAGGGTTGTATCAAGGGATGCGGGCGCAGCGTTCATGCAACCCTTTCAGGGTTGGAAATTTTTTGAACGTGGAACCCAGGGTAGCCTCGCGGACTCGGCAACCCTGGGCTGGTTTATCCGAATCCTTTCAGGATTCAAAAACAGGCGGATCAGGATGACGAGGCATGAAGTCCGGCGCTCCATCAACGCCCACGTCCGAGAATCACGCCCTCGGATTTCCCATCCAGTTGCGCGCGGACGGAAGCGGTACGGTGTCGGATAAACAATTTAATCTGATGCGCGGGCGGATCGTCATCCCCGCGGCGGCGTTTGGTGGGCGGCCCTAATTTCTTCTCGCTCAACGAGTCTTCAAACTTCCGCAAACGAAAATCCGATTCTGCCGCCACCGGGCCGCGCACCAATGTCGCCAGTTCATCAATCCGCGCGTTCCATTTCTCCGCCACGAACAGGCGGGCGAGGAATTCTTCCAACCGTGCGCGGTAGAGACGGCGGAACTCCTCCGTCTTCATCACCCGTTCGAGCAGACGGTTCCGGCCGACCCACGGATGCCAGATGCTCGCGCGCTCGCGCTGCTCCGTGGTGCCGAGCAGGAAAAAACTGCCCCACGACAAATCCATGTCCCACGGGATGAAGCCAAACTTATCCGAGCGCGGATCGAGATAGACGTAAAAATTCTGACCGTTCGCGAGAAAGCTGTCGTAGTTCGCGAGCAGCACCTGCCCGGCGAGAAAGCGCGCGAACGCCTCGAGGTCTAGAAAGTCACCGACGCCAGCGGCGAACTCCGCGTCCTCCGCGTGCGAGACCAGTTTCGCAAAATCCACCACGCGCTGCCGCTGCGCCGGGGTGGCCTGCGTTTTCAAATCGTAGATGGCCGCGTAATTCGTCCAGTCCTCGCCGCGATGCTCGAAGAGTTCGTAGGTCACGGGCTTGAACACCGGCGCCTTCTTCGAGCCAAACCAGCGGCGCGCGAAGTCGTCGTCCACCGGCT
>JANOAY010000065.1:0-4306 GCA_031411375.1 Pedosphaera sp.
TCGTCCGGCTCCGGCTTCCGGTCCACCTGGAAGAGGGTCGTGGTGCCACTGATCTCGTTGGCGAGCACCACGAGCGGTTTCTTGTTCGGGCTGTCCTTGGCTTCGATGAAGATGATGCCCTCGGGTCCGAAGTCGCCCGCGTTCAAAAAGTTCGTCGCGTTGGCATTCACGCTGAAGTCGCGCCGGTTCGCGTAGAACTCAAACTTCGGCTGCTTCGGGTTCGAGAGGTCATACGCTGCCACCCCGCCCACGCGCTCCAGACCGATGAAGGCATACGTGCGTCCATACGCGGACCCCGTGGCGACGCCTTCCGGTTCCGGTCCCTTGGCCGGGCTGCGCGAGTCGCGCGCATTGCCGGTGTTCGAGACGTTGAAGCCGTTGGTGTTGGCGAGTGATGTGATGCGTTCGAGATCATCGCCGCTGTCCCAGACCAGCTTGCCCTTCGCATCGCGAATCGAGAACGAGCGCGCGCCGAAGGCGAAGAGCGCGTCGTAATCGCCATCGTGATCAAAGTCGCCGAGCGTGGAAGTGACCTGCAAACGGCCCAGCGCGGAGTTCGACTTGATGAGCGACGCATTGGGAAACGCGTTCGTGTCCAAGTTCAGCGCGCCCACGCGCACCACTTCGTTGCTCGTCGGCGTTACGTTCGGGTATTCGCGCGCGTCGCCTTCATTCGCCAGCACGAGGTAATCTTTTCCACCCGCGCGGAAGGACGCGATGCCGTCGGGTTGATACATGCCGAAGACGGGCCAGTTGCCGATGTTGATGGCCGGGCCGGTGCCCGCCGCGTTGTCGCGGTCGCTCGGGTCGAGACCGTTCTCGGCCAGCAGATGATCCTTGAAGCCGAGGCTGACCAGCTTCGTGACCTTCGCCGAACGGATGTCGATGATGGCCAGCGCGTTGTTCTCCTGAAGCGTGACCCACGCCGTTTTCGAGTCGGCGGAGATGGCGATGTATTCCGGCTCCAAATCCTGCGACACCGTCGCGCCGGGGCCGAACAGCCGGATGGCCGGATCAATGACCGCCGGCGGCTCGAACTTGTGGAAGTTCACCGTCCGCACGTCCGACTGCTCCACGTCCTCCGCATCACCCGACAAATCAATGATGCTCACCGTGCCCTCGGGGTCCACGCTGTTCGTCAGCCCGTAGCTGCTCGGCTCGCCTTCATTGGCGGTCAGCAGCCAGCGGCCATTTTTGGAGAAGGTCAGCATGTCCGGCTGCGCGCCCACTTCGAGCACGGAAAGGATTTTGAACTTGCTGTTCAACAGCACGACGTGGCCGGGCGCGGTCTTCGGCGTGGATTCGAGGGCCACGGCAATGATGCCGTCATGCACCGCCACGCTGTTCGCCACGCCGCCGAGGGCCGTGAACACCAGCGAGGTGACGATGGTGGGCACGGCGGGATTCTTGATGTCGAGGACGTCAATGGACGCCGCCAGCGCATTCACGACGAAGAGCCGTTGCTTGCCGGGATCGTGCGCGACAATTTCCGCGCCGCCCGCGTTCCAGATGCCGCTGGCGTAGGTGCCGATGGGCGTAAGGGTGATGCCGGAATGATCCGCGCGCGCGGCCGGCAACAGCAGCGCGGCCCCGAGGGCGCACGCGAGAGGGAGAGATGCTTTCATAACTTCTGATGGTTTGTTTATTTGGTTCGTCGAGCAACCCGGAGCTTGGTTCGGCGGGCCGCATGACGAATCAAACAAACCCCTGCGACAAACCCACGGCGGGCGGGAAACAACCCGGCAACAAACACGGCGCGCGGACTTTCCAGTCTGCAGCCATGCGGGACGAAGAACGGCGTGAGTTTGGGACGATAACTTTTTACCGCCGAGGCGCAGAAAAGGGTGAATCCTGGAAGGATTCGGATAAATCAGCCCAGGGCAGTTCCTCGGCGGCGCAACCCTGGGCTGGATGATTTCAATCCTTTCAGGATTGATGATGCCGGGCGTCGCACCTTGGTGCGGGTTGAAAACCCGCGCGCCGCCCACCACACTCCGCACCATGAACATCGCCTGCGTCCAGTTCGACATCGCGTGGGAGAACAAGACGGCGAACTGCGCAAAAGTTTTGTCGCTGCTCAAGTCCGCCAGCATCCCGCGCGGCGCGCTCGTGCTGCTGCCGGAAATGTTCGCCTGCGGTTTCAGTATGAACGTCGCGGCCCTCGCGGAGGAGCCGGGCGGGGGCACGGAACAGTTCCTCGCGCAGACCGCGCGCGAGTTCGGTGTTTATCTTCTGGCGGGAATTGTCACGCGCGCTGCGAACGGGCGCGGGCGCAACGAGTGCGTCACCTTCTCGCCCGCCGGCGAACTGCTCGCGCGCTACTGCAAGATGCAGCCCTTCACGCTCGGTGGCGAAACGGCGTGCTACGAGGCGGGACCGGCGGCGCTTACTTTCCCCTGCGGCGAAATCTCCGTCGCGCCTTTCATCTGCTACGATTTGCGTTTCCCCGAACTGCCGCGCTCCATCGCGCGGAAGCGCCCGCACCTGATGACCTTCATCGCCAACTGGCCGAACACGCGCCTGCACCACTGGCCGCGCCTGCTTCAGGCCCGCGCCATCGAGAACCAGTGCTACGTCGCCGGCGTGAACCGCATCGGCAACGACCCGCGCTTCCAGCACTCCGGCCGCACGATGATCGTGGACCCGCACGGAGAAATTCTCGCCGACGCCGGCCCGGCGGAGACGGTGATTCAGGCGAAGATCGATCCCGCGTGGCTGGCGGAATACCGCCGGGCGTTTCCAGCGTTGGAGGACATGCGTTGTGGCGTGTCTTAATTTTTTCGAGAAGCGAATCCGTTGCGGCCAGCCCGGCGGGCTTGAACATGAACAGCCCCGCGGTGCAACCGGTGGGTAACGGTTTGCATGGGAACGTGACCCCGAAGGGGGCGGATCGTGGAATTGTTTTCATCGCCGCGTTCAACTCCATCCGGGGCTGGTTCGTCATCGGCAACATTACCCCAGGTTCGCGCGTGCCTCGCCACCCGGGGCTACCGTTCCCTCACACCTGCTCCACCGCCACCACGCGCAGCACTTCCTCCAGCGTCGTCTGGCCGGAGAGCGCGCGATTCAGGCCGTTCTGCCACATGGTCAACATGCCTTGCTGCACCGCGACCTGCTGAAGCTGGCGCGTCGGGAGTTTTTGCAGCACGGCGTCGCGGAAGACTTCATCCACCACGAGCAGTTCCGTGATCGCGGTGCGGCCGTGATAGCCGGTGTCGAGGCATTCCTTGCAGCCGGTGCCTTTGCGGAATTGCGCCGTGTCCAGCGCCTCGGGCGGCACGAGTTTCAGCAGGCCTTCCGCCGGCTCGTACGGCTGCGCGCAGTAGGTGCAGTTCTTGCGAATGAGCCGGATGCCCAGCACGCCGATGAGGCTCGACGCAAGCAGGAACGGCTCGATGTCCATGTTGATGAGCCGCGCGAACACGCCCACCGCGATGCCGCTGTGAATGGTGCTGATGACCAGATGCCCGGTGAGTCCCGCCTGCACGGCGATGGCCGCAGTCTCGGGATCGCGAATCTCGCCGACCATGATGACCTGCGGGTCCTGACGCATGAGCGAGCGCAACGCCTTCGGATACGTGAACTCCTGCGAGGTGTTGATCTGTGCCTGGCTGATCATCGGGAGGTTGAACTCCACGGGGTCTTCCACGGTGGCGATGCTCATGGTGACGCCCGAGCGCTGCACGATGTGGTAAAGCGCGGAGTAAATCGCCGTGGTCTTGCCGGAGCCGGTCGGGCCGGTGAGGAGAATCAGGCCGCTCGGACGCGAGAGCAGTTTCAGGAAGGTGGCGGAAGTTTCTTCATCAAAGCCCAGCGCCGCGAGGTCGAAGCTGCGATTGCTCGGGTCGAAGAGGCGCACGACAATCTTCTCGCCGCGCACGGTGGGGAAGACGGAGATGCGCAGCTCGACGCCGCCGAGTTCCGGCCCGGCGGAGGCGTGGCCTTCCTGCGGCAGACCTTTCTCGTAGCTCACGAGATCGGCCATGACCTTGAAGCGGCCGGAGATTTTCTCCATGAGTTCGAGCGGGAGATGGACGAGTTCCGTGAGCACGCCACTGAGCCGGATGCGGACGACGAGCGTGCTCTCCCACGGCTCGATGTGGATGTCGCTCGCGCCGGCCTTGATGGAATCGTAGAGGAGGTAATTGACGAGCAACCCGATTTCAATGCCGCCCTCGGCGGACTCCGATTGCAGATATTCGATGGTCTGGCTCATGTGGTGTGCGGAGTAGAAATGTTCGTGAGGGGGACGTCACTGCAAAAAAGGAGCGCGGGCTTTCCAGCCCGCAGCAACGTCCGCCAGCAC
>JANOAY010000066.1:0-2069 GCA_031411375.1 Pedosphaera sp.
GCCCAGCCGGGAAACGCGACGCCCTTGAGATTGCGCGCCAGCCGCACGCGGCTCGACAGCACGATCTTCCCGTGCGGCCCTTCGCGCCGGGCCGTCTCCGAGGGAGCAACGAGAAATTCGTGAATGTTCATGCCGCCGAAATGGACGAGAGCTTTTCCTTGGTCACTTTGATTTCGTCGCGGCAGTTCGCCGCCTGCTCGAAATCCTCATCGCTCACCGCTTTATCGAGCTTCTTCTGGAGCGACTTGAGTTTGTCCGCGAGGTCTTGCGATTCGCGCAGAGCCGTCGGGACTTTGCCGCGATGCCGCGTGCCCTTGTGCATGGACTTGAGCAGCTGATCGAGGCCCTCGGCAAAAGTCTTGTAGCACTCCGCGCAGCCGAGCCGTCCGGCCTTCTTGAAATCCGCCTGGGTGAAACCGCACGCCGGGCATTTCGATTCCGCGCCGCCGACCACCGGCTCCGCTTCGGGCGTCGCGCCCAGACCGAGCAGCAGATCCGCGAGCGAAAAGCCCGCCGGATCATTCACACCCTTTTGCTTCGCGCACTCCTCGCACAGATCCACCTTCTGCATTTTTTCAGCGGCAATCTGGGTCAGATGAACGGTCGCTTCCTTCTCTTTGCAAACACAACAAATCATAAACGGCAGCAGTGACGGGAGGTATATCGGCGTTGCCCGCCGGCAAGTCAAGATGACGGACGCCGCGCGCCATTCCCGGCTGGCGCGCAAAAAACTTCTTTGTCATAAACTCATGTCAACAACGTCCATGAATGCGCCCATGAAATCGAAACTCCTCTCACTCCTCTGCCTCGGGCTGTCCGCGTCGTCGTTCGCGGCGGAAACACAACCGACCGCCAATCCCCCTGCCCTCTCCGGCGCGGATGCCGTGAAGGCCATCACGCTGCCGCCCGGTTTCAAGGCCACGCTCTTCGCCGCCGAGCCGGACGTGAAACAACCCATCGCCTTCACCATTGATGATCGCGGGCGGCTCTGGGTCGCCGAGGGCTACACGTATCCGAAGCGCGTCGGCAAACCGCCGACCATTTCAACCAACGCCAGTTCCAAACCCACGCCCGAGCAACTCAAAGATATTTTCGGCTGCGTGGATCGCATTGTCGTCTTCGAGGACACCGATGGCGACGGCCAGCACGACAAGCGCACCGTCTTCCTCGACAAGCTCAATCTCGTCTCCGGCATCGAAGTCGGCTTCGGCGGCGTGTGGATTGGCGCGGCGCCTTACCTGATGTTCGTGCCGGTGAAGGATTGGGACAATCCCGCGCCCGCCGGCGACCCGCAGATTCTCCTCGATGGCTGGGATTACGCGCGCGACACGCACGAGACGCTCAACACGTTTCACTGGGGTCCGGACGGCTGGCTCTACGGCGTGCATGGCGTTTTCTGTCCGTCGAATGTCGGAAAGCCCGGCACGCCCGTGGCCCAGCGTCAGTGGGTCGATGCCGCCGTGTGGCGTTATCATCCCACCAAGCATCAGTTCGAAGTGTTCGCCGAGGGCACGAGCAATCCATGGGGTTTCGACTTCGATGAGAATGGTCAACTCATCCAGGAGGCGTGCGTCATTCCGCATCTTTTTCACATGGTGCAAGGCGGGCGTTATCATCGGCAGGGCGGCGCACACTACGCCGTCGGGCCTGACGAGACGGCGCGCTTCGCCGCGAAGAAGGAAGGCAAGACTGACAAGACGCTGCACCCGTTCATCTACGACGACATCAAGACGATTGCCGACCACGCGCACTTCCGCGGCGGCCAATGGACGGACAAGGATCGCCTCGCCAGCGACGATCTCGGCGGCGGCCACGCGCACGCGGGGATGCTCATTTACCAGGGCGATAGTTTCCCGGCGGAATATCGCGGCAAGCTCTTCATGAACAACATCCACGGCGCGCGCATCAACATGGACGTGCCCATGCGAAAGGGCAGCGGCTTCGTGGGCCAGCACGGCGCGGACTTCCTCAAGTTCAACGACCCGTGGTCGCAAGTGGTGGACCTGCGCGCTGGCGCGGACGGCTCCATCTACATGATTGACTGGTATGACAAGAACCAGTGCCACCTG
>JANOAY010000067.1:0-2210 GCA_031411375.1 Pedosphaera sp.
GCCGCTGACGCCGCCGCGCCCGCGACGAAAGGCCACGTGAACCATTCCGTCTGCAAATGGTGTTACCCGAACATCTCGCTCGAAGACCTCTGCGTGGCGGGCAAGAGCATGGGGCTGACCTCCATTGAACTGCTCAATCCCGGCGACGACTTTGCCACGCTGAAGAAACATGGGCTGACTTGCGCGATGGTGAGCAATCCCGTCGTGGACAAACTCGGCGGCATCGAGCGCGCGTGGAACCGCGTGGAGCATCACGACAAACTCGTGACCGCCTACGAGCAGCGCATCCAGCAAGTCGCCGACGCGGGCTTCACGAATCTCATTTGCTTCTCCGGCAATCGCGACGGCCTGCCCGATGACGTGGGCATCAAGAATTGCGCGCAAGGGTTGAAGCGCATCATGGCCGCCGCCGAGAAAGCCAAGGTCAACATCGTGATGGAACTCCTGAACAGCCGCGTGAACCACCGGGACTACCAGTGCGACCACACCGAGTGGGGCGTGGAACTTGCGAAGGCCATCGGCTCCGAACGCTTCAAGCTGCTCTACGACATTTACCACATGCAGATCATGGAAGGTGATCTCATCGTGCGGATCAAAAAGTTCGCGCCCTACATCGCCCACTACCACACCGGCGGCGTGCCGGGCCGCAACGAGATTGATGACTCGCAGGAGATCAACTACCCCGCCGTGATGAAGGCCATCGTGGACACCGGCTACAAAGGCCATGTCGCGCAGGAATTCATTCCCAAACGCGCGGACAAGATCGCCTCGCTGAAACAGGGCGTGCAGATTTGTGATGTGTGATGGGAAAGCTCCTGGGGCGTCGTGGAAATGAAACCCTGTTCGCGGCCTGTTTTCCTTGGTGCAAACGGAGGAGCGGCCTGCTAAACGAACGTCCATGAAATCCCCTTCAAGCGCCGTGTTCATCACGAAGAAGTTCATGCCGCGCCGAACCTTCCTGCGCGGCATGGGCGCGACGATGGCGCTGCCGCTGCTCGAAGCGATGGTGCCGGCCGCGACGCCGTTGGCCAAGACCGCCGCCCAGCCGGTGCGTCGGCTCGGTTTTGTCTTCATGCCGATGGGGTGCGACATCACGCGCTGGACGCCGACGGGCGACAAGCTGGATCAGCTTTCGCCGATTCTCAGTTCGCTCGCACCGGTGCGGGAGCAAGTCACGGCCATTACGAACTTGGAATTGCAGAACGCCTATCCCGGCAGCCATGCGACCTCGAACGCCGCCTTCCTGAGCGCGGCCAAGGCGAAGCTGACGGAAAGCACGGACTACTATTTGGGCACCACCGTCGATCAGATCGCGGCGCAGCGAATCGGGCAGGGGACGCAGTTGCCATCGCTGGAACTCGCGATGGATTTGCTTCAGGTCGTTGGGCAGTGCGACAACGGCTACGCCTGCGTTTATCAGAACAACCTTTCCTGGTCGTCGCCCACCACGCCGCTGCCGGCGGAGGCACATCCGCGCATCGTGTTTGAAAGTTTGTTTGGCGAAGGCGGCAGCATCGCCGAGCGTCGCGCCGCGCTGAAGAAGAAGGCCAGTCTGCTCGACTCGTTCAACGACGATCTCGCCCGCCTGCAACGCAATCTCGGTCCCGGTGATCGCGCGCGCATCAGCCAGTATCTCGACACCGTGCGTGAAGTGGAGCGGCGCATTCAAAAGGCCGAGGCCGACACGAAGGACAATCCGCTGCCCGACCTCGACCGGCCCGTGGGCGTGCCCGCGTCATACGCGGACCACGCCCGGCTGCTCTTCGACCTGCAACTGCTCGCCTTCCGCGGTGACGTGACCCGCGTGACGACGTTCCAACTCGCCCGCGAGACGAGCAACCGCACGTACCCCGAAATCGGCGTACCCGACCCGCACCACCCGCTCACGCACCCCGGCAACGACCCGGCCAAGGTGGCGCGGATGGCGAAGGTCAACGCCTTCCACGTCTCGCTGTTCGCCGAGTTCCTCGGCAAACTCAGGGCGACGGCGGAAGGGGCGGGTACGCTGCTCGACCACTCGCTCCTGCTCTACGGCTCGGGCATGGGCAACCCGAACCTCCACGACCACACGAACCTGCCCGTGATCGTCGCCGGCGGGGCCGCGGCCGGGATGAAGGGCAACCGGCACGTGAAATTCACGAAACCCACGGCCCTCGCGAACCTGCACCTGACACTCCTCGACAAGGCCGGCGTGCGGCTCGACAAATTCG
>JANOAY010000068.1:0-8427 GCA_031411375.1 Pedosphaera sp.
GGTCTCCGACCCGGCGTGTGGCGCGTTGATTGGTGAGCGAGCCGGGTCGGAGACCGGCGCTCCAAGGACGACGCGGGCCGTGACGTCTGACGCAGCACCAATCGTCAGGCCAGTTTTCAGCCGGGAATTCAGTTCGCGGACGAGCGCGGGATCGCCAATGAGCAAGTAGCGTTCGTCATCGCGGGGCAGTTCGGCGGCGAGGGCTTTGAGCGCCACTTCGGGGCCGATGCCGGAAGGATCGCCGAGGGCAATGGCGAGCATGGGCGCGGCTCAGTAGTAGCGCACGAAGGATTTTTCCTTCAGGCGCTTGACCCACTTTTCCTCCTGCCGCTCGGACTCGCGGATGCGGAGTTCGCGCTCGATCTGGTCGCGGACTTCGGAGAGCGGGCGGCTGCGGGCGGCGCGGCGTTCCTCGACTTGGAGGAGCCAGACGGAGTCAGGGAGATCAATGACCCCGCTGCGCTGGCCGGCTTGGAGGGCGAAGGCGGCGTCGGAAAGCTCCTTGCGCAAACCTTCGCGCTGATGCCAGCCGGCGTCGCCGCCGTTCTTGGCCTGCGAACTTTCGGAATAGCTTTTCGCCATCTCGGCGAATTGCGCGCCTTCGTTGATCTTGCGCAGGATGTCCGTCGCGCGCTCCTTCGCGCCGCCGGTGTCGGTCGCGGGCTTGTTCAGGACAATCATGCGGAGGTGGACTTCCTCGCCGACGAGGTAGTTGGTCTGGTTGGCCTGGTAGTAGTTGAGAATTTTTTGCGGCGAGATGATGAAGTCCTGCGGCAATTTCGCCTGACGCATGGCGACGATGAGGATTTCTTCGCGCTGCTGAGTGCGGAAATTTTCGTAAGTGGTCAGGCGCGCGTGCAAGTCCTGCATCAGTTGCGCGCGGTCGCGATACTGGGTCTTGATGCGCTCCTCGATGCGATCCTGGATGATGGTCTCGGGGTAATTGTAACCGGCGGTCTTGTAGTCGTTGAGGATGAGCTGGCGCTTCACGAGATCCTCGGTGCCGGCTTCGCGAAGTTGGTTTAGCCGCTGCTCCAGCGCGTTGTTGTCGCGGATGGTGCTGAGGAGCGTGTTGGCGGCAGGGCGAATGTAATCATAGACCTCCTGTCGCGTGATGATGGCCTCGTTCACGATGACGGCGATGCCGTTGATGTTCGTGCGCGACTGCGCGAAGGCAGCGGTGGCGGCGAGCACCGCGAGGAGGAGACAACCAAAGAGTTTCATGAGCGCGCGCATCCTCATGGACGCACCAGGCGAGGTCAAGTGTGTGGCGGGAAAGGGTGGGGCCGAGGGGGCGCCCTACCGCTCACCCCTTGCGCTCGGCGACCCAGACAGCGGTGGTCTTGCGGAGCTTGGCGGACAGTTCGTTGGCGACGTTGCGCATGACCACGAGGCCGAGGTGCGGCTCGCGCTGCGCGAGTTCGTGAAACGCTGTGCGCTGAATCACGAGGAGAATCGTGGGGATGTTGACGGCCGCGCTGGCCGTGCGCGGCGAGCCGTCGAGAAAGGCCTGCTCGCCGAAAATTTGTCCCGGCTCGATGCTCGCGACCTGACGCGGCGGATCGTCGAGCTGAATTTCCACCTGGCCGCGCAGAACGATGAACGCCTCGTCGCCCGCGCCGCCTTGGATGAAGATGGTTTCACCTGGGCGCACGAGCTTTTGCTGAAACAGGTTGGAAATTTTCCGCAGTTCGCCATCGCCGAGTCCGCTGAACATCGCGAGGCCGCGCAGCAGATTCACAATGCCCACGCCGGCCTTCTGGCCCTCGAAGCTGGTCTCAATCGTCTTCACGATGGCGGCGGCATGGGCGTTCGTGGGCGGCGTCTCGGTGGCGTTCGGCACGTTCAGTTTCACGAGTTTCACCACGTCGAGGTGGCGGCCCGTGTGTTCGTAGAGACCGGGGAAATAGGCGACCGGCGCGAAGCCGAGCTGTTCGGCGGTCTTGAGCAGGCGCGGCGCGGTGGCGAGCGCATCCATCTCCACGTAAGTCGCGCCGAGCTTCGACTGCGCCATCGTCACGAGACGGAAGAGCAGGGGGCCGAGCGAAAGGTCGTCGGTGCTGAAGGCGTCGGCGATGCGGACGCAGCGGTCGTGGTCGTCGAAAAACCAGAGCACGCCGGCGGTCGTCTCGGGGCCGCGCTGCGCGATCATGGCTTTCAGCGTCGGCGCGGTGGCGCGCAACAAGCCGCAGCCGCGGTGCGAGCCGGTCGAGATTTCCGCCGGCACCTGCCGCGCCGCCGTGTCGCGGCAGTGCGCCTCGAACTGCTCGACGTTGCTGTCGGAAATTTCCACGAGCGTGTCGAGCGGATAGCCGGTCGCGCCGTCCTCGACGCGTACCGGCAATTCCATGCCGAAGTGCGCGAGCACCCTGCCGCTCAACTCGCCGACCTGCGCGAGCGAGTGCGAAACGGGCTGCCGCGCGCCGAGCGTCGGCCGTTCGCCCTGCACGTAGAACAGCACGCCCTGTCGCGATGGTTGAAGATGTTTCGCCGGTTGGAAACCCACGCAGGCAAATTCGTGTTTCTCAAAGAGCGCCTGCGCTGCCGCATCCGTCACGGCCACGCGCGCCACGACCATCTGCTGGCGCTCCGCCGCCACGGTGCGAATGTGCTCGACGAGCTTTTGCGCCGTGCCGTTGGTGAAACTTTCCGCGTGGAAGAAGCAGCGTCCGAGATTCGCGACGGGATTGTGCGTGGCCGCGATGGGCGCAAGAAAAGTCACGCTGGCAAAATACTGGCCGTCGATCTCAGCGATGAAAGTTTCGCGCCCCGCGCCCGCGCCGAGTTCGCTCGCGACCCAGCCGAGATCATAAACTTCCTTGGTCGGATAATCGTCGCCGACCGTGGCGCGCAGCAGCTTGATCCAATGCGGCGCGTCCGTGCGATTGCCCTGGCGGATAATGATGGCGGACATGGCTCAAATAGCGGCGGGCGGGGCGGGGTTCTGAAGGTGGAAATAAAGGGGCGGAGCGCGGACTTTCCAGTCCGCAGCAACGCTCGCACGCCGAGGGCGCAAGAGCTTGCGGACACCGCCTTTGATTTCACGTTGCTGCGGGCTGGAAAGCCCGCGCTCCCGCGCTTGCCCGCCGCCGCTTTTCACACTTACCCTCGCGCCATGCGCAACCTTCTTCTCGGCATTGATAGCGGCACGCAGTCCACGAAAGTCGTGGTCGTGGACGCGAACACCGGCAACGTCCTCGGCACCGGCGCGCAGGCTTACGAATTGATTCCCAACCTCCCGCCCGGCGCGAAAGAGCAGCACCCGCACACCTGGCGCGAGGCCACGGGCAAGGCCATTCGCCAAGCCTTGCGCGGCGCGAAGGCCGTCGCGGCGGAAGTGAAGGCCATCGGCGTGAGCGGCCAGCAGCACGGCTTCGTGCCGCTGGATGCGAGCGGTGAAGTGATTCGTCCCGCCAAGCTCTGGTGCGACACTTCCACGGCGGAGGAGTGTGAGGAAATAATGGCCGCGCTCGGCGGGCCGAAGGAAACGATCAAGGCCATCGGTAACGCCGTGCTGCCCGGCTTCACCGCGTCGAAGATTCTCTGGCTGAAAAAGCACGAGCCGAAAAATTTCGCGCGTCTCGCCACCATCCTTCTCCCGCACGACTACCTGAACTTCTGGCTCACCGGCGAGAAGGTCATGGAGTTCGGTGACGCCAGCGGCACCGCGCTCCTCGACGTGCGCAAACGCAAATGGTCCGCCGCCGTGCTCAAGGCCATTGACGCGGACATCGCAGGCAAGCTGCCGCCGATCCTCTTCAGCAACCAGCCCGCCGGACGCTTGCAGCGCAGCACTGCGAACGAGCTTGGCTTGAACACCGACGTGCTCGTGAGCGCGGGCGGCGGCGACAACATGATGGGCGCCATCGGCACGGGCAACACGCGCGCCGGAGTCATCACCGCCAGCTTCGGCACGAGTGGGACGATTTACGCCTGCGCGGAAAAACCCGTCGTCGATCCGCGCGGCGAGATCGCTGCCTTCTGCGACTCGACGAACCGCTGGCTGCCCTTGCTCTGCACAATGAACGTCACCGTCGCGACCGAGATGGTGCGGAATGATTTTAAGTTGTCGCACGAGCAGTTTGCCAACAGTGCCGCGCGCGCGCCCGCCGGTTGCGACGGACTTTTTCTGCTGCCGTATCTCGAAGGCGAGCGCACGCCGAACGTGCCGGATGGCACCGGCGTCTTCGTGGGCGTGAACAGCCGCACGTTCACCGCCTCGCATTTCGCACGCTCCACGATGGAGGGCGTGACGCTCGGCATGAACTACGGCCTGCGCCGTCTCGCGCAGCTTGGCGTGAAGCCGTCGCAGATTCGTGCCACCGGCGGCGGCGCGAAGTCCAAAGTCTGGCGGCAAATCATGGCCGACATTTTCGACGCCGAAGTCGTGACGCTGAAAGTCAGCGAAGGCGCGGCCTACGGCGCCGCGCTCCAGGCGCTCTGGTGCTGGCGTCAGCAGCGCGGCGGAAATGATTCCATCGAAGACATCACCGACGAATTCGTCACGATCAACAAGAGCGAGACCGCCACGCCGGATGCAAAAAACGTGGAGGTGTATCGCGAGTTGCAGGCGTTGCAGGACGAGACTTCTAAGTCGCTGCGCGGTGTGTTCGCCGCGCATCGGAAGTTTGTGTTGCGCTAGAATCGAGGCCGGCCATGCGCGTCCTCGGCATCATGTCCGGCACCAGCCTTGATGGCGTGGACTACGCGCTGTGCGAGATCGGTGGCCGTGGTCGCGCTGCGACCCCGGCCTCGCAGCGCGAGGCCGGCCAACTCACGGTGCGACTGCTCAAGCTCTGGTCGCGGACGTTCCCGAAAAACTTTCAGCAGCGTCTGCACGCCGCCGCCGCGAATGAATCCTCCGCGCACGAACTTGCACAACTTCACCACGACCTTGGGCGGTTTTACGCCCAGCAGGCTGCGGCACTGAACGCGCGTGCCGAACTCATCGGCCTGCACGGGCAGACGGTGTTTCACAATCCTGATCCGCGCGCCCGAGCCACGTTGCAAATTGGCGAACCGGCGTATCTCGCCGACGCCTTGCGCGTGCCGGTGGTGAGCAACTTTCGCACGGCTGATCTCGCGGCGGGAGGGCAGGGCGCTCCGCTCGCCACACTGTTTCATCGGGCCGTCTTCGCGCAGCGCGGCCAGCACGTCTGCGTGAACAATCTCGGCGGCATCAGCAACGTCACCGCGCTCGACTGGCGCAGCGGACGCGCGCCGAAAGTGCTCGCCTTCGACACCGGCCCGGCCAACGTGCTGCTCGATCTCGCGATGCGCGAGTTGACGCACGGCGAGAAAAATTGTGATCGCGGCGGCGCGTGGGCGCAGCGCGGAACAGTTTGTGAGCCGCTGTTGAAACGCTGGCTGAAACATCCGTTCTTCCAGATCGCCCCGCCGAAGAGCACGGGCCGCGAGCTGTTCGGCGAAACGTTCTGGCGTGCGGAACAGAAACGGATCGTCACCGCGCGGCTCTCGCCCTTCGACACGCTGGCCACGCTCACGGAGTTCACCGCGCGTTCGCTGGCCTTGAGTTATCAACTCCATCTGCCCGTGCCGCCGGACCAAGTGGTGCTCTGCGGCGGTGGCGCGAAGAATCCTGCGCTGGTGCGGCGCATCACGGCGCAACTCGCCACGCGCGTGATCACGGCGGAGGACGCAGGCTGGCCGTCGTCTGCGATTGAGCCGGCGGCGTTTGCGCTGCTGGCGTTTTATCGGTGGCACCACTGGCCCGCGAATCTCCCCTCCACCACTGGCGCGCGCCGTGCGGTCTTGCTCGGGCAAATCGGCCAGGGCTGAACCGGTGCGCGGCTCTTCAGAGCCGCGCGCCTTTGTTTTGAGATTTGGCTTCCGCCCGCGCTCCGTGTTTCATCCGCGTGATGGCTTTGGCCCGACATTCCTCCCCGCTCGCGCTGCTGGTGCGTGCGAATCTGCTTCAGTCGTGGCGGCGGCTCCAAGGCATTCGCCATCAGTCGAGTCTGCTCACCGTCGTCATCACGCTGTTCATGGTCGGCTACTTGGCGCTGTCGTTCTGGCTGTTCTTGAAGGGGCTGGGTTTTGTGGCGGTGAAATTTCCCGGCCTCGGCACGCTGCTCTTGGAGCGGCTGCTGTATCTCCTCTTTGCCTTTCTGTTCGCGCTGCTCGTCGTGAGCAATCTCGTGATCAGCTACAGCAACTTCTTCCGCAACCGGGAGTCCGCCGCGCTGATGACGCTGCCGGTGAGCGCGCAAACGATCTTCAGATGGAAGCTCATCGAGTCGGGCGTGTTTGCGTCGTGGGCATTTCTGTTTCTCATCGCGCCGTTTCTGGCGGCCTACGGGATCACGAGGCATCTGCCGTGGCATTTTTATCCCTTCACGGTGCTGCTGGTCGGCGTGTTCATCGCGCTGCCGTCGGTGCTGGGTGGGTGTCTGGCCACAGTCGTGGCGCGTTACATGGACCGGCGCGCGTTTCAAATCGGCGCGCTCGTCCTCGTGCTCGGAGCCGTGGTGCTGGTCGGTTTCTGGCTGCGCACGGACAACAGCCTTGAAGGCACCAACGACACGCGCGTTGTCGAGCTGCTCGACAAGATGCTGACGCGCACGCGCGCGGCGCAGTTCCCGTTGCTGCCAAGCTACTGGCTTTCGTCGAGCGTGCTGGAATGGACGGACGGCGCGGTGACGAGCGCGCTGTTCTTCGCGGCGGTGCTGTTGAGCAACGCGCTCTTCTTCGGAACGCTGGCGGGGAATTTCACCGGGAAATTATTTTACGATGCGGCCTCGGCGGTGCAGAGCCGGAGCAGCGTGTTCCGCCGCTGGCGCTGGTTCCAAGTGCGGCAGCAAAAGAAGCAGCTCAGTGATGGCGCACCCGGACGATTAGAGCGACTGGTCGCGTTGATCCCGCGCGTGCCGGAGGATTACCGCGCGCTCATCGTGAAGGACGCGCGCATGTTCTGGCGCGACACCACGCAATGGGGCCAGTCGCTCATGCTCTTCGGCCTGCTGGGCGTATACATTATCAACCTCCGGCATTTCTCCGAGCAGTTGACGAACCCGTTTTGGATCAACCTCGTGGCCTTCCTGAATCTCGGCGCGTGCTCGCTGAATCTCGCGACCATCACGACGCGTTTCGTCTATCCGCAATTTTCGCTGGAGGGAAAACGCCTCTGGATTGTCGGCATGGCCCCGCTCGGATTGATGCGCGTGGTGAAAGCGAAATACGCGATGGCCACCACCGCCTCGCTCATCGTCACGTTCGGACTCATCTGGCTCTCGTGCCACATGCTCGACATGGACACGAACCGCACGGTCTTTTTCACCGGCGCGATCACGGTGATGACTTTCACGCTGAACGGTCTCGCCGTCGGGCTCGGCGTGCTCTACCCGAATCTGCGCGAGGACAATCCCGGCAAAATCGTCAGCGGCTTTGGGGGCACGTTCTGCCTCGTGCTGAGTTTCCTCTACATCCTCGCGTCGGTGGTGCTGCTCGGACTGGGCGCGCCGTGGACGCAGGTGAAATCCGCCGAAGCCGTCATCCGCAGCGTGCTGTGCCTGAGCGCGTTCGGCGTGCTCTCGTTCGCGCTCGGCTGGGTGCCGCTGCAAATCGGATTGCAGCGCGTGAAGTCGTTTGAGGTGTAGCAATTCTCAGTAGGACAGTGCTTCCAGCCTGTCTCCACATTCTTCTTTTCAGCTGGTTGGACAGGCTGGAAGCGCTGTCCTGCGGATGCGCAAACCGCCGCCAACCTTTCGCAAGCTGCCGGAAGCAAAGCCTTTTCGTTCCGCGTAGCGTCCGCCTCCATGAATTCAGGCGCTTGGCTCCACCAGACCTGCGGAACGCTTCCGCAGGCGGCTGCGCGCTTGAATGTCTTTCACACCGCTTCCGCATGAACGACCAACGCGCCAAGCAACTCACTACCGTCATCATCGCCAACGGTCTAGCCCTCGCCGCCAGCGCGCAGAGCAGCACCAACGAACCCGCGAAACTTCCCGACGTGGTCGTGAAGGGGCAGCAAGAACAGGTCGAGCCGTACAAGCCCGAGAAGTTGCAGTCGCCGCGCTACACCGAGCCGCTGCGCGATGTGCCGCAGACGATCACGGTCGTGCCGCGCGCGGTCATCGAGCAGCAGAACGCCACGACCTTGCGCGACGTGTTGCGGAACGTGCCGGGCATCAGCTTCCAGGCCGGCGAGGGCGGCGTGCCGTCGGGCGACAATCTTTCCATCCGCGGCTTCAGCGCCCGCACCGACATGTTCGTGGACAACGTGCGCGACTTCGGCGGCTACGCTCGCGACCCGTTCAACACCGAGCAAGTGGAAGTGGCGAAAGGGCCGTCCTCGACCAGCGCCGGACGCGGCTCGACGGGCGGCAGCATCAACTTGATGAGCAAGGCGCCGCAACTGGACCGCTTCTACGGCGGCTCGTTCGGCGTGGGCACGGAGGATTACAAGCG